>JAEWSZ010000015.1 GCA_023397905.1 Bacillota bacterium
TAATGGAGCCTTTTAAGAAGAACATGCCTCCAAGCGGAACCATGAACAGCATACCGCATTCAATCACTACGATGAACGCGGCGTAGAATTTCCCCATCTTCCTGGACATTTCGTTCCAGACGTCATTTTCTTCTTTTACCGCGGCGGAAAACTTCTGAAAGGATTTGCTGCCCATATTGTAGGCCTTGATGAGCTTCATGCCGCTGATGTATTCGACCATGACCGAGTTCAGACCGGCAACAGATCGGTTTGCCCGGTCCATCATCCCGGATGCGCCCGCAAACATCATGCCCATCACGACCATAGCCAGCACCAACGGAATCAGGGAAATCAGCGCCAGCGGCACATTGACGGTCATCAGGTAGATAAAGACGGCGACGGGGCCGACCAGATAGCAAACCAGCTCCGGTATGTTGTGGGCGAGAAACAGCTCCAGCTTTTCAATATCCTCATTCAGCACGGTTTTGATCTCGCCGGTGCTGCGCTCATCCAATGCGCCAAGAGGGATTTTTGCCATATGATCGGCGACCATGCAGCGTACCTTAAACAGCGCGCGGTAGGCGCCCTTGTGAGAGGCTATGCCCGAGCTGCCGAACAGTACAAAGCGAATCCCCACGCCTGCCGCTATCATTGCGGCGTTTTGGATCACAAACTCCGCTGTACAGGTCCGATTATATACTGCGTCCATCAGCCGGTAGATTCCGTAATAGGGAATCATAATGCAAAGCCCGCTGAAGAACGCCAGGACAACGGCTAAATACATCCAATATTTTTCGCGCCCCGCCCATCCAAGCAGGAGCATGATTGGCTTTTTCTTTTTTTGCATAAATGGCCCTTCCTTCCTAAGCTGCTCTGTTAAATAGAAAACAGCTTTTTTAGTTGTGCTTCCGTGGCGGCGCATACGGGAAAATCGTTGCATTGCTCACCGCGGTCAACATGCAAAACGCGGGTACAGGTACGGCAGATAAACTCGTAATCATGGGTCACAATAAAAATCAGCTTTCCCATTGCCGCCAGTTCCTTAACAAGGCCGGCTACCTGGGCCATGCTGTCGAAATCCAGTCCGCTGGTCGGTTCGTCGAACACCAGCAGCTCCTTCCCGGAAATCATGCTAACCGCTACCGCGACGCGCTGCTTTTGACCTCCGGAAAGGGTATTGGGGTGGTTGGCCCGATAGGGGGTCAGCCCCAGCTTTTCCATTGTGGCCTCAACCAATGCCCGGTCCGGATTGCGGATGCCAAAGGAGCACTCGGTTTCCACGCTTTCTGCAAACATCTGATAGTTAACATCCTGCATCACCATGTAAGAGTATTTCAGACGCGCTTTTCTTTCCTGGGTTCGCCCATTCCACAGGAATTGCCCCGGCGAATCCTTATGCAAGCCGCAGAGCGTCCGCGAAAAGGTCGTTTTTCCTGCTCCGTTGTGGCCTACGACGCCGATCACTTCCCCTGGGCCGGCCGACAGGCTGATGCCCTCCAGGACAGGACGTTTTTTATAGTGCATAGACACATCCCGAAGCTCCAAAAGCGCAGCAGGCGGTGCACTCTGAACGGACGCAGGGTGTACTTCCCGCAAATCCGTGGCCCGCAGTCCCATTCGTTCCCGCTCCTGCTGTGACAGCTGCTGAAACTGCGCCGGCGTATAAACGCCGGCGATACGCCCCTCGTCCAGATAGATGATACGGTCGGCTATGTCCATGAGATAATACAGGCGGTGCTCCGAAATTAAAATGGTCTTGCCCTGTTTTTTTATCAGCCGGAGATGCTCTTTCAAGCCGGCAATCGCATCCATATCCAGATTGGAGGACGGCTCGTCCAGCAGATAGATGTCGGGGTTCATCGCATAGACGGAAGCAAAGGCGATTTTTTGTTTTTCTCCCCCGGACAGCTTGTGAAGGGAGCGCCCACGCAGCGCCTGTATGCCCAAATCCATTACGGTCGCCTCCACCCGTTTTTGCATCTCATCCGGCGGGCGAGCTTCATTTTCCAGGCCAAAGGCGATCTCGCTGTCGCTGTCCACATTAAAAAACTGGGTACGGGGATTCTGGAACACCGAGCCCACATGCTCCGCAATTTCATACATGGACAAATCTTCAATGTTGCGGCCGTTTATCGAAACAGTTCCACTCAGCTCACCGGGATAGAATCTCGGGATCAAGCTGTTGGCAAGCCTGGTAATGGTCGTTTTTCCGCAGCCGCTTCGTCCGCAGAGCAGGATGCACTCTCCAGCCTGTACGGTTAGGGTAACATCCCGCAGCCCGCCTTGTTCCTGGCCTGGATAGGAAAAGGACACATGGTCCAGAGAAATCATAGGAACGCCTCCTTGCCAAGCTGCCCGATCAGAAACATCGCCAGGAAGCAGATTACCATAATCAAGTCAGCTACGCTAAAACCGATTTGTACGATACTGGTACGGGGCTTCGGGTTTTCGATACCTCTGGTTACAGAGGCGATGGTCAGCTCATCCGCCGCCTTGGAAGCCGTCATCATCAGCGGAACATAGATACACTCAACCGTCATGCCGGGGTGCGTCAGAAAACCTTTCAAGGAGGGCGAAACATCCCGCATCCGCATGGCATCTTTGATATAGCTCCAGTCCTCCCGTATGGTGGGAACATACCGCAGCATAACAGCCAGCGGAATCACGATTTTTTTAGAAATGCGGCTTCGGTACATGGCGGACAAAAACTCTCCCACTTTTGTTGTAGAAAGGATGATGCCCGCCAGCATGCCGCAGGGGTAAACCTTATGTACCAGTCCCAAAAAGGCGATCAGTATGACCTGTAGCGAGCCATGCAGTTGTAAAACTCCTATTGTTAAAAAGTATATGACGATGTAGGCAGCCGCGCCCATAAGGGAATACCGTACCCTCCGGCACGCCATTCCAAAGATGGCGACCAGCACGACCAGAAGCATTTCGTAGAGCAGCGACGGGGCCATTGCGGCTGACAGCACACACAGGAGCAGAAGCACGATTTTGGTGCGCGGATCAATCCACAGGCCGGAGCGCACGTTTCCGTGGCTCATGCCGTGATCCCCGCCTTTTCAAATTGTTTTTTCAGGAGCCTGCGTCCGACAAAACCGCTGACGGCCGCAATGACCAGGGTTCCCAGCAGGATAACCGGAAGCATCCCGGTGGGAGCGGAAGCCGTCATCGTGTCTATGTATTCTTGCGAGACTCCCTTGTTCAGCATCGTACCCGCCCATGCTGCCGGATCAGCAAAATAGGCGACAAAGACGCCTGCAGGCCCAAGGCAAAACAGCCCATAGGCAAAAATGTTCAGCTTGGTACTTTTATATCCTTTCACACCGGCAACAAGATCAGCTGCGATACCCATGACGACATACCCCAAATCCATTCCCCAGTGCATCCCCAGCACAAACCAGATGATGCCGTTAATAATCCCCAGAATGGAAATCGTACCGCGTTTCGGAACTTTTGCGACCATCAGCAGGAATACGGGGCCGCAGAGCAGGGCAATACCAAACGGTTGATAGAATGTGAGCGCGGGATTCGGTGCAAACGGCAGGGAGCCGATCAGCTGAAAAACAAAAAACAGCGCGGTAAAAATGCCGATGGTTACCAGATCTTTTATTGTCAGACCTTTTTTGTCAAGATACGATGATTGTGTTGCCATAAAAGAGCCCTCCTTTTGTGAAGCGCCATTTTCTTGACGCTTTCAGTATGATGTGCTATTATCGGGTTAGACGTTTCTAACTTCAACAATAATCGTACCGTATGATGAGCAAACCTTCAATCTTTTGAAGGCATATTTGTGTTATCAGGGTAAAAATTTATGTAATCGTGGCATGAGGAGTGAATAAAACGGATGAATGATATTGTTGAGACTTATTATAAAGGGAAATTCGCCCAGGAAGGCTTCCTGCCGGACGAAGAAAATCAGACTTATTGCAGCATCGGTTCGACCTGGAAACTTTCGCAGGATATCGGTGAAGGAACCTTTTGGATTTACGGACAGAAGGACTTATTTGATATTAAGATTCACGATTTCTTTTTGCATCGGGACGCCGTGCTAGAATTTGATATGCCGGAATGCCTCGGCATCATGCAGTACGAGTCCATATCAGGTGAAGATCTTTCGCCGTACCGCAGGCTGGAGGCCGGAAGTGTCAGGAGCTTTATAGGGGGGTATAAGCCTTACAAGGCGCTGATACATAAAAAAATCCCGATCCGTTCTATTGGGATTGAGATTATGCCCAGCTATTATGAGGATCATTTGAGGAAGCAATATCCCGGAGAATATGCCAGCCCCCAGGACGCTTTTGCGGCAGTCGGCCAGACGACGGATTTCCCGGAGATGTCCCGGCTCCTGAGCCAGGTGAAACATTATCGGAGCGAAGGCATGGCGGCAAAGTTGTTTTTTGAGGGCAAGGTCGCCGAGGCAGTGTCGCTTGTTGTGGAGCGGAGCAAGAGACTCCAGCAAAAAAAGGATACCAGGCGTAGGCTCTCCGCGCAGGACGTACAACAAATAGAATTGATTACCTTATACCTAAACGATCACTATGCGCAGGACACGTCCATAGATCAACTCGTGAAAATTGCCTGTATGAGCGCTACGAAGCTGCAAACAACATTCAAAGAGTATCACGGATGCACCATTACTGCTTATATTCAACAGCGCTGTATGAGTCAGGCTGAATACTTGCTGGCAAATACTGAGTTGTCTATTGGGCAGGTGGCGGAAAGTGTGGGGTATTCTAAAGCCAGCCGATTTGCGGAGCTGTTCAGAAAAAGCAGTGGACTGCTGCCGGGGGAGTATCGAAAGATGTCGTCGGAATAATACCAGCCCGCTCGCTATGCCTTCCTCCAAAGTGGGGAGGGTAGGCCAAATATTCATCGGCAGCCTTTGTCAATTGAGGCTACAAGGTGAAGTCCGCGCTAAAGTTATGAACCTGAAATACTTTTGATACATAGAGTTTGCCGTCGGAGCTGATATCTGCATAAAATACTTCACTAAAATCATGAATACCTGTTTGTTCAAGCTGTGAAGCAAGCCAAGACCTGTCCAGCTTGAGCTTTTTCAAATTTTTGTCATAGACCTTCCCATCCGTAATAAGCGGTATGGACAGACCTTTCACAGGAATATTGATATTCATGTCTGATGGGGTCAACGGAAGAAACTGTGATTTTTTGAGGACGCTGATGCTTCCGCTGCTTTCCACAATAGCAAATTCAACCTCGTTTAAATCGAAAATATCCTTTTCCCTTAGTGCCATCAGCACATTTTCTATGGGATATTTCAGCCTTTCCATGTTAGACTTGATAAATTGACCGTTCTGGATAATTACAGTGGGGCCGAAAGTGATTTTGCGCGCAATTTTTTTGTTATTTATCAATAGACGGCTTACAAGATATTGCAGGGCAACGATGAGCAGAACTGAAAATAATATATGAAGATGCGGAATATCTGGTTCTGAAATATCAGCGCCGATAACGCTTCCAATAACGATGACTGACAAAAAGTCATAGATAGGAAGTTCGGCAATTTTTCGCCTGCCGGTTTTTAAAATCAAAAACAGTATTAGTGCCATTACTGAAACAATCCGCAAAGTGATTATTAAATATGTCATCTCTATTTACCTCGGTATTTTTTATTATTATTAACAATATTGGACTTGATTATATCTATTGATTATATCAATAGGTAAGCTTCAAAATTAAAATGAATTAAGATAGTTATTGATGACCACTTGCTGGAAAGTAAAATTTTAAACATAATATAGGTATTATTTGGAAAAACATGAAATATGTGAGTGACCATAGCCCCTGGGAAAATAGAATATCTTTTAATGATTTTGAAAGAATGGTATAAGAAATTATAGGCCAACTACAATTAGAGGAGGTTGATTTTTGTGGAGATTACAAAGTTTACATCTGAAATCAAAGAATATTTAAAATATTACGTGTATATATACGTTGATCCTCAAACTGATGAAATTTTTTATGTTGGGAAGGGAAAAGGTGACCGGGTATTCTCTCATCTGAATGATACTAGTGAAAATGAAAAATGTAAGCGAATTAATGAAATCCGGAACAGAGGACAAAAACCTAAACTGGAAATACTGATACATGGACTTGAAAATGAAGAGACAGCCTTAAAAGTTGAAGCTGCCGTTATTGATTTGTTAAGGGTTGATAAGCTGACTAATAAGATTCATGGATATAGAAGTAGTCTGTATGGAAGGCTTAGCGTGGAGCAACTTATTCAGCGTTATAATAAAGAAGTTGCCAACATTGAAGAGCCTGCTATTCTAATAAGAATAAATCAACTTTTTCATTATGCTATGACACCAATTGAATTGTATGATGCTACAAGAAGCTGCTGGGAGATTGGTACGGACAGAGATAAAGCGCAATATGCCGTATCAGTTTATGATGGGATTGTTCAAGAAGTATATTCGATAAAGCAATGGTTTAGAGGCGGAGAGACGTTCATGAGCTTACCGGGAGAAAGAGGAAATGAACGATGGGAGTTTGTAGGCAATATAGCGCCAAAAGAAATAAGAAATAAATACTTAAACAAGTCAGTGAACCATTACTTTAAGAGAGGAAATCAAAGACCAATAGTTTATGTGAATATTAAAGAAAAATCATAAGTTTCTTTTGAATGTATCATGCATAAAGATGGCAATATCGAAATAACAGGTATTGATTTGTCATCAATATAGCCTGATAGAGAAGTAAAATCAAGCTTTCTTTCTGCAGCTGTCCCGGATTACCAGCCCGGTTTTTAAAACGGTTCTTTCATGGGGCTTATCAGGTGTCTGTATAGTCTTTATGAGCTCTTTGATACCGGTATAACCGGCTTCTTTCAGCGGTTGACGCATAGTACTTATGGGACGGCAGTCACAGTCATAATCCTGGGGGCGCGCATCGTCAAATCCCATGACTGAAATATCCTCCGGAACCGAAAGGCCGGCTTCGTTAATAGCCTTGATCGCGCCGAAGGCCGATATGTCCGTGGCAAAAAACACTGCGTCGGGACACTTGTTTTTGGACAATAAACTGTGCATTTCTTTATAGCCTGCATTATAAAAGGTTTTGTTGCTCCAGATGTTTTTTTCGGTGTCATTGGCTTCCTCTTCCGCAATGGCTGAAAAGTCGGGATAGATGATCATATCCTTGTCTATGGGGAGGAGGTGGTCCTGCATGGCCCTGACATACCCGTTCAGACGGTCCAGTGTGATTTTCAGGTTCATATTGCCTGCAAAATGGACAATCCTTTTGTGGCCCAGTTGAATCAAATACTCAGTTGCCCGGTAGGCGCCGTCCACATTATCAATAACCACCTTATTCACATCCAGCTCTACATCGTTTTCTATCAGTATAAAAGGAAAAGTGGAAGAAGCCAGCTCCTTTATAATTGAATCATCAGTGACCAAACTGCCATAGATGACAATACCGTCGACCCTTCCCTGGGTGAGAAATTGTACATGCCGTTGCTTTTTTTGCATATCGCCGTTTGAACTGCAGAATATCACATTATATTTATTTTCCTTATCAAAATCCTCCGCTCCGCTTTCAAGGCCCGATATAAGATTTGAAATAAAAGGCGAGCATAAATTATCCAGCACAATACCTATGGTTTGTGTCTTCTGGAGAACAAGGGACCTGGCAAGGCCATTGGGCCTGTAATTCAGCTCTTTTATCGCCGCAATGATCTTTTCCCTCGATTGGGGGCTCACACCCTTTTGGTTATTCAGATATCTGGAAACCAGAGTCTTGGAAAGCCCGGATTTTCCAGCAACATCTTTTATTGTGGCCAATTTATATCCTCCCCTTATAAAGAAACAAATACATTCTCATAAAATGTCAATGTGGTGTACCGTTACACGCATAATATAACAAATTCCATCTGCATAGTCAAATCATGCTGGCGGCTTCAATATACACGGGAAATTCATCTGCCGGTTGCCGCCTTTTTACCCCTCATCAGGAACCAGCGGATAAACAGTCCGGCTACTGCGAGGATTCTTATTGATATGACCAATATTACCGTTATGATCATGGAGTTTTTATCGGCCCCAAGTACGGTGTAAATTTTTACACCGGCTGCCGGCATGATGCAGTTGCTTACCATTATGAGAGTGTTGTACACCGATATATTCAAGGTTTTATTTCCTTCGGGAACAGATTCGAGAAGGCATTGGAGGACGGTTAGCTGAAAGGCTCCGATGGGGATACCGGAAAAACCGTAGGCGATCATGAGAAACATGCGGCCGTCGTCAACGGGAAGGCGCAGAGAGATCAGCATTACAACCGCCGCTAAGACATATCCCAGCCCGCCGATAATTATTGTGAACCTGACGCCCTTTTTCTCATTCAGACGGCTCCACAGGCCGACGGACAGAAACTGTGCAACTGCGTTGGCCACATTGACATAGCTCAGCCAGGCTTCATTGACTCCCAGATACCGTATTTGTGCAATGAAAAAAAGAGACCAGTCCATATGCCAGCCGATGTAAAAAATCAGGATTACACCCAGGAAACCGATAAACACTCTATTTTTAAAGATGTTTTGCATAGCTGCCTTCATATCCGCCATGGAAATACTCTTTTTGGCGGCAACATCTCCGCCCTCTATTCTCCTGAGGACAACGACCTGACCCATGGCCAGAATAAAACATATGTAGAAGAAAATCTGGTGGATGAGTATTTTTTGCCCGCCTGCCGCGTTTGAAAGCAATTGGCCGCTGATCAGCGGTATGACGATACCTATGATAAATGTAAACATTGTGCGCAGAGTATAAGCGCTGTTGCGTTTTTCCGGAGGCACCACATCTGAAAAATATGCCTGCCAGGAGGAGGTGTATATGGTCAGCGGTATATTTGCTATGGGGAGCATTACAAGCAAAAGTATGACGGAATATGCCCCGGATAGAGGAACCATACCTACGAGAAAATAAACCAGACCAAACAGGAAGGCGGATAACATGACTGCCGAGCGTTTATTGCGGACCCTGTCCACCAGCAATGCCCCCGGGATCAGTATAAATATACCTGCCAGAGACGGGAGGGAAGCGATCATGCTTATCTGAAAATCGGTGGCGCCCAGTCTTGTGGCATATAGGTTCACATTGCTGTTTCCCAATTGGGTGATTATTGTGGCAAGTATTCCTTCCAATGCGAAAAGCTTGCTGTTTTCAATGAAAGAATCCCGGCCGGGGTTATCAAAGTATGTGTGATATGTATTTTTTACCCTGGAAAATATATTCATAAAATTCCTTTGTCAAATTTCTTCATTATTTGTTGTGTGTATCGTTCCACATCATCGATAATACCATTGCCATATTTTGTTGTCAATATGGTCCTGCCAATAAAAATGACTCAGTTGAATCGGAGGATTTAAGCAATAGAGAGGCCTTGCTATTCAAGTTCTTCTGCTTTTGCTGCTTGAATGATATAATATCTGAGTAATAAATTTTATTTTATTCATAAGCGAGGCACAAAAAATGAGTCAAGATGTATTGATTGTTATTGATATGCAGACAGCCCTGGTTGAGGAGCACCCATATAATGAGGCTGTCGTTGTCCAAAATATAAGGGCTTTGCAGAAGGCATGCAGGGAGACAAAGATTCCGGTGATTTACGTTCAGCACGACGGTGGCGCCGGTGATGAGATGGAGCGCGGAAGCCGCGGGTGGGAGATTTACAGGGAGCTTGCCCCAATGCCTGGTGAGAAGATAATTGAAAAGAAGTATAACAGCGCGTTCCGGAAGACAGGATTGCATGAATATCTTCAGGAGATTCATGCGGAAAATATTATTTTATGCGGCATGCAAACGGAATATTGCCTGGATGTATCCTGCAAAGTAGCCTTTGAATACGGGTACAACGTGACTGTGCCGCAATCGGCCACAACAACATTTGACAATACTTTTGCCAGCGGGAAAGCATTGTCTGAATACTATGAGAATAAAATCTGGAACAACCGTTATGCCCGGGTTATTCCCGTGGAGCAAACCATTTCCGAGATAAATAGCCAGACTGCTGACATGGCATAAGGAGAGCCTGCAGGCGTGCTGCTTTCATTGCATAACCACTTGCAATCCGTTATTTTCTATTTGAAAAATAATGGGCGGAGGCAAACAGAACTCTTTATAATATACTTTAAAGGAAGTGAGCCGATGGACTGGGTTGACAGGACAAACAGAGTAATTGACTATGTGGAAAATAATCTGGGCGGCGAAATCAGCGAAAAGGAAATAAGCAGGATTACCGCATGTTCTTTCACCTTGTTTCAGGGATCATTTACGCAGATTACCGGCATTACCTTATCGGAGTATATCCGCCGGAGAAAGCTTACCTGCGCCGCTCATGATATACAAAATACCCATGAGAAAATAATTGATATCGCCTTGAAATATGGCTATCAATCGGCAGATGCTTTCAGTGTGGCCTTTAAACGCCTGCATGGCATAACGCCCAGGGAGGCCAAAAAATCCGGCGTAAAACTCACATTTTATTGCCGGCTGCATTTTGCTCTAACTATTGAAGGAGTTGATAAAATGGACTATACCACAGTTGAAAGGTCGCCTTTCAAGGTTATAGGAGTGAGGCGTACCACCCCTTATGGAGGCGGTACATGGGCAATTGTCAAAAGTGATGGCAGCAATGAAGCGGTAAAAGAATTAAGCGGCCGTTTTTTTGACCTGGGTTTGTGCTTTGGATTTGGGGAAGACGGGAGCAACGACTATATGTGCGGCATAGAGTGGGATGAGGAGGATGTCCCGGAATTTGAAAGTTTTCAGTATCCCTCTGCCACTTGGCTAAAATTTGAGGCTAAAGGCACTATATCCGGGCAAACTCTTGGCGGCGTATGGAAACGGATCAATGATGAATTTCTGCCACAAAGCAAGTATAAAAAATCCGGGCTTCCCACCATTGAGAAATATGTGGCGTGGGATGACGCAAAGGATACATGCAATGTGGAAATCTGGATACCCGTCACCATGAAATAAACTTGCGGCCTCTTTTATTATTTGACGTCTCAGTGACCGGAAGTCCGCTTAGTCAGCCACAGCCGGCTGTCAGCGGACTGCACACCAATAATGCTCCCGCTCCGGGAAATCATATGCCGTAAAACCAAGTTTTTTAAGCACGGTTATTCTCTTGGCCGCTTCGGGTACTGCTTTGGTTACTATCAGATCAACTGCGAACAAATCAAAAAAATCTTCCAGGCAAAGTGAAAACAGCTCATTAAGATATACGGTTTCTTCATATTTTGACGCAATATCAAGCCGGAGTATGCCTCGGGGATTTTTATATTTTCCAATCCTGCCGAACATTTCAATAGTACCGGCAACGTGGCTGGAACTCCTGTCAATAATGGAAAATCGGATATATTCTTTCCGCGAGTAGCTTTGCAGCCATAGTTTTATACAGTCTCTCATTTCGTTATAAGTATCAAAAAAGAAATTGCTTGTGCATGTGTCGGAATTGAAGATTGGCCTGGCGTTTGCATCGGCATAGCAAGCCAGCAAGTCGGCGGCATCGCTCTCCGTGACTATCCGCAGGACAAAATTCCCTGTTTCAAAAGTGGGACACTCCACATACGGATCCTTTTTACCGGACTGAGTAAGCCACGTGAGTTCATCTCCGGTACCCATCATATCATAATCATCCTCCCCATAACCCTGCAACCTTTTCGGGTAATTTCATAAGCTTTCTGTAAAATAAGGATAACATGCCAACTACGACAACAGTATGTCGCAATTAATAAATCCATAAGGAATCAATTGCCGCTTACCATACAAAATCGGATACATTATGACACTGATACGGGTATAAACAGTACATCTGATCGGAAACATACGGACAAAGCTGCCTGATTGTATTGAAATAAACAAAAAAAGTGATATACTGAATTAAGTGGTATGACCACCGAACCAATTTAATTTATAGAGAGGCAGATTTTAATGAAATATTTACGGCAGTTAATGATTATTCTGGCTACATATTTTGCCGGACAGATATTGCAGACCTTATTCCACCTGCCAATCCCGGGCGCTGTTATCGGTTTGATCCTGCTCTTCTTGGCATTGCAGGCGGGAGTTATCAAAGTTGAAATGATAGAGGATGTATGTGAATTCCTGCTGTCAAACATGTCTTTTTTGTTTATTCCCGCAGGAGTGGGCCTGATGACTTCCTTTGAAATATTAAAGGGGAAATGGCTGGCATTCGGGGTTATTTTAGTTATTTCCACACTGCTGGTATGGATAGTGGCGGCATATATAGTTAAATTTTTCAGGAAGGGGAATTTACATGAATGACATTACCGGTTCACCCGTATTCGGTGTATTGCTTTCAATTGCAGCTTATGAAACAGGGGTTTATATAAATAAAAAAACAAAGCTTTCGATTTTCAACCCTTTGTTGATCGCCATGGCAATATTGATATTTTTGCTGACCAAGCTGCACATAAAATACGAAGACTTTAATGAGGGAGGCCGGCTGGTCTCATTCTTCCTGTACCCTGCAACGGTTGCGCTGGCACTGCCCATGTATAAAAAATTTTCTCTGTTTAAAAAGAATGCCCTGCCTATAATCATAAGTATTTTATGCAGTGATATAGCCGGAATTATCTGTGTAATACTATTTTCCAAAATTTTTAACCTGTCCGATGCACTTATAAAGTCCCTGATTCCAAAATCCATAACAACGCCAATAGGAATGGCGGTAGCAGACCAATTGGGCGGGATACCGCCTATTACCGTTGTGGCTATCATACTTACCGGCATATTTGGCTCTATCGTGGGGCCGCTTTTATGGAAGCTTTTCAGAATAAAGGATAAGGTCGCAATGGGTATTGCGATGGGGGCTTCTTCTCATGCCATCGGAACGGCGAAGGCAATGGAGCTGGGAGAGACAGAAGGAGCCATGAGCGGTCTGACTATGGCTATTTCAGGTATTATCACCGTTCTTTTGGCCCCTGTTATGTGGAACATATTTTCCAGGTTTTTCTGATTGGCATGAAATTATTGCAATAACTAAAGAAAATGTATAATGGAAATGTAAGGCATATGGTAAAAATATTTATTCCGGAGGAAATTTCGAATGTTCAGTGAAATAAAAAATACAAAGGTATTCGAACAGGTTATGGAGCAGATCAAGGATATAATAAAAAGAGGCGAGCTGAAATGCGGGGACAGATTGCCGCCGGAAAGGGATCTGTGCCGGCAGCTCAATGTCAGCAGAACGTCCATCAGGGAGGCTTTAAGATCTCTGGAGATATTGGGGCTTATAGAGTGCCGGCAGGGCGAAGGGAATTTTATAAGGGATAATTTTGAAGACAGCCTGCTTGAACCGCTTTCCATAACCTTTATGCTCCATGGAAGCAAAACCGGTGAAATCCTGGATTTAAGGAAAATAATTGAGCCCGAAACAGCGGCTTTGGCGGCAAAAAATATAAATGCAGAACAGCTTTGGGAGATAAAGGAACTGGTCCGTTTATTGAACAGTGAAGAAAGTGAAGTAAAAAGTGCGGAAATCGATAAAAAAATTCATTATAAAATTGTACAGGCGGCGGGAAACGGCCTGGTTTCCAATGTGATGTACGCGGTATCGTCCCTGGTTGAAATGTACATTGAAAATGTTGTGACAAACATGTTTAAAAGCGCCGTGAGCAAGGATATGGTTAAAAAGCAGCATGAAGACATAGTCGGGGCCATAGAGGCCCATGACCCCGCCGGCGCCTCCGCGGCAATGCGGATACATCTGGAATATACCAATAACTATATCAGCAAAACCATAAAGCAAAAATCCGGCATTTCAGAGATAAGGAAAAAATAGCCGAAAAGAATTTCAATGAATTAATTATACTGCTGGAAAAGTAATCATGTGTGGTAATTTCACCTTTAGTTTTATATGTAAAGAACACCAAAGAAGGTATAATCGTTACAGGTCATGAAGGACCAGTTGACGGAATGGGATACGGTAGAAGCTTAGGGAGAATCTTTCCTGAAAATGTTAGAGAAATATTGAGGGCAACCACCGAACAACATAACGAATTGATATCCCGAATGTCCGAGGAAATGCAAAATAGGGCGGAGGATGACTTTAATAATTAAATGTACGGATGAAATCCGCTGTGAACACGCCGGCTGTGAAATCCGCGGTAAAGGGAAATATAACTGTGATACGGAATTGACAGGGCAATTATTATCTATGATAATGAAAGAAAGACTGGTTTTGAAAAATAAGATCAGAATATATTTTAATGAGGTAATAATTTGCTGGGACATTTAGGATTTTCATATGTGGGGCTGATATATTTATTGATGCTGTTTATCCCCAATATAGTCTGGAGCAGAAGCCGGACCGCAGACTCCGTAAATATCCGGGAAAACAGGCTGCTGCTGATGTTTGAACGCATTGGACAGGCTTTTTGTACCTGCAGCGTACTGATTTTCAGTGATTATAATATTGCTCCTCCTTCAAAGTGGGGGCTGTGGCTTGCGGTGTCATTTTTACTTATGCTGCTTTATGAGCTTTGCTGGGTCAGATACTTCATTAATGAACACACGGAGAAAAATTTTTACCGGAGTTTTCTGGGAATACCCATGCCTCTCGCAAGCTTGCCGGTGGCCGCTTTTCTGCTGCTGGGCATCTACGGAAGGGTTATCTGGCTGATCATATCTTCCGTCATACTGGGCATAGGTCATATAGGCATACACATACAG
>JAEWSZ010000045.1 GCA_023397905.1 Bacillota bacterium
GCGATTGGACCCACCGGTGCGATTGGACCCACCGGTGCGATTGGACCCACCGGTGCGATTGGACCCACCGGTGCTACCGGACCTACCGGCGCTACCGGGCCCACCGGACCGGGTTCCGAGCTTTCGGGCCTGCAGGTGCAATTGCTGGATAGCAGCGGAGGCCTCATAGCAACCGGAACCAATGTACTGTTTGATACTGTAGTCAACGCTCCTACGGCAAATATCACTTACAATGCCGGAGTAGGAAACTTCTTTATACTCCAGCCGGGTAACTATTATGTTTCCTGGTGGGTCAATACTGACGGAGCCGGAGCGGAAACCAATGTTACCTTCGGAATACGGGTCATCAGCGGAGGCGGGCCGACGATACTGTCCTCCTCGCCCTCACCTGTTACCACGCTCCAGTTGACCGGAAGCGCTTTGCTTACCGTGACAACTGTTCCGACGGTATTCAACCTTTTCAATGACAGCGGTGCAACCGTCTCTTACGGAACCTCTGACATTCAGGCCAACCTGACGATTATAGAGATCGCTTAAGTTTTGCCGGCCCACAATAATGCTCCCCGCTGCATGCGGGCGGGCATTATTGTTTTATCCGGGGTTATAAATTTTTACAGATGGAATATACCCCAATTAAACACATATTTCCATTACCCGAAATAAAATGTTGTATGAGTAAAAAAAGGAGTGTCAAAATGGTCACCATCAGTCTTTGTATGATTGTAAAAAACGAAGAGGAAACTCTCGCCCGCTGCCTGAATACGGTGAAAGATATCGTTGATGAAATCAATATTGTGGACACAGGCTCCACCGACAGGACAAAAGAAATTGCACTGCAGTACACCGACAGGTTGTTTGAGTACAAATGGACAGACAGCTTTGCGGCTGCCAGAAATGAATCCTACAAATACGCAACGAAGGATTACATTTTATATCTGGACGCCGATGATGTACTGCTGGAAGCAGATCAGGAAAAATTCAAGGAACTCAAACAAACCCTTGATCCGTCCACAGACTCTGTTTCCATGTATTACGATGCCGGCACCGACGAATTTGGAAATGTCACTCTCAGGTACAGGCGCAACCGCCTTGTAAAGCGGGAGAAAAATTTCCGGTGGTACGGGGATTGCCATAACTATCTGGACATCCGCGGAAAAATCGTAAATTCCGACATTGCAGTTACGCATAAAAAGCTCCGCCACGCCGTTGGGCGTACTGTTTCAATTTATGAAAGCAGAAAAACCCGGGGTGATAGCTTCTCTGCCAGGGATTTCTTCTATTATGGCAATGAACTGAGAGAAAACGGCCGTTATCAGGATGCGGTTGAAAGCTATGACAATAATATTTCCGCAAAAGAGGGCTGGATTGAGGACAAAATATTTGCCTGCATTTTTAAAGCGGATTGTTACCGCTATCTGGGAGATACGGACAATGAGCTGGCTTCCCTGTTTCAATCCTTTCAATTTTCCGCGCCGAGGGCTGAAGCGTGCAGCCGAATAGGTTATAATTTTCAAAGAAAGGGAGATTACAAAACGGCCATTTTCTGGTATGAATTAGCCGCCGGGCAGGTTCCCGACCCGGACAGGTGGAGTTTTATATACACGCCCTATTATACCTGGTACCCGCATTTGCAGCTGTGCGTCTGCTATTATAAAGTCGGAGACAAACTGAAAGCTTATGAGCACAATGAGGCGGCCGCCAGATACAGGCCCGAGGATCCCAGTGTCCTGAACAATAAAAAACTGTTTGAAAGTATATTTGCAGAGGATAGCGAATCCGCAGAGCAAGTATGACTGCGGTACCGTAACTGCGGCACTTTGAGCTGAAATGGATACAGCTGCTGCAAACCCGTACCCTTGCAACAGCTGTATATCATCTGAAAATCACAGGCATTATGGAAGCTTATTGCCTGCCGCCCTGTATATTTCATACCATTCGGGCCTTGTAAGGGTAACCTCGGAAGCCCTGCAGATATCCTTGAATCGCTTGACATTAGTCGTTCCCACAATAGGCTGCATCCTGGCAGGATGTCTTAATATCCAGGCTATGGCAATTGCGGAGTTGCTTACTCCTTTGGCCTCGGCCAATTCATCTATCTTCTTGTTCAGCTCGGGGAATTTGTCATTATTCAGGAACACTCCCTCAAAAAAGCCGTATTGGAACGGTGACCAGGGCTGTATGGTAATGTTGTTTAACCTGCAATAATCCAGTATGCTGCCGTCCCTGTCAAATGAACCGGGTACAGTCATATTTACATTTATCCCTGCGTCAACCATGCCCGTATGCATAATGCTGAACTGCAGCTGGTTTATTATGAGCTTCTGGTTGAGATATTTGTTTAAAAGCTCGATCTGCATGGGATTCTGATTGCTTATGCCAAAGTTTCTGACCTTTCCGCTGCTCTGAAGCACTGAAAATGCCTCGGCAACCTCCTCCGGCTCCACCAGGGCATCAGGGCGGTGTAAAAGCAGCACGTCTATATAGTCTGTTTTCAGGCGTTTCAGGCTGGCATCCACCGCTTCTAAAATATATTCCTTAGAAAAATCAAAAAATCCCGGTCTTATTCCGCACTTGGTCTGAATTACAAATTTTTCTCTTATGCTGGGGCGCATTTCAATGGCCTGGGCAAATAATTCCTCCGATTTTCCTCCCCCATAAATATCAGCGTGATCGAAAAAATCCACTCCCTCTTCCAAAGCGGTGTTGATCAGTACCGCAGCGTCCTTCTGGGAAAGCTCGGTTATCCTCATGCAGCCCAATGAAATTTCTGAAGCGCTGAGCGCGCCGTTGCCAATGTTAATTTTTTTCATGGTTAAACACTCCTTCTATCTTTACTTTAATAATTCCCATTTTATTAAATAATTCTCACGGCTCCTGCTCTATGAAATTTATTTTCAATTCGAATTTTATACCTTAGAGCATACTGTAAGTCAATACAATTTCTTACTGTAAAATTCTTACTGTAAAATCTAAAATGAAAAAGTAATGTAAAATGTTAAACTAAATTCTACATTGCAAGACTAAAGGGGATGCGGACATAATCCTGGACCAAGTATAAACATAGGAGGAAGAAAATGTATTCATACCCAGACCGCATCCGTGCCATTAAGTTCTATATGAAGTGTGGATTTAACGCTGCTTATACTGTCA
>JAEWSZ010000050.1 GCA_023397905.1 Bacillota bacterium
GTCCGTAAGCGCCTATCATGCTCCTGTCCAGGCCCACATCCTTTGCCTTGAACGCCGGGACCACTTCTAGCTCGGCCGAGAGGAAATCCTCCTCCACCATGCCGTATTTATCATTTAAAAGCTTTAATATATTCAGCTTGATTTTGTACTTGACCTTCTTGTCATTGAACGGCCTGGAACCCATCAAAAGATTCAGCCCTTCGCCGGTGACAACCTCGGTGGCTTTCTTCTGCATCTGGTCCTGTGCAAGGTGCGGAAGCAAATCGGTTATTGTAAATACAGGATCGGTTTCATCCTCTCCGATACATATCTCAATACGGCTTCCGTCCCCTTTCACTACCACTCCGTGAAGCGAATATGGAATAGCCACCCATTGATATTTCTTTATCCCGCCGTAATAATGTGTCTTAAGCAGTACCAGCCCCGAATCTTCATACAGGGGATTCTGCTTTATATCAAGCCTTGGAGAGTCTATATGAGCCCCCACCATGTTTATGCCGTCAACTACCGGTTTATCACCTAAGACAGCAAAAGCAACCGCTTTATGCCTGTTTATGTAATAAACCCTGGCGCCCTTTTTCAGTTTCTTACCGGACTTGAACAAGTTCTGCAAGTTTTCATATCCGTTTTTTACAAGCTCTTTTTCCACTATGCTGGAAAATTCCCTTTCGGTTTTTCCCTTGTCCAGATATTCCTTATAGTTTTCACTGAGGTCAAAAGCCTTACGGATTTCATCCTCACTGTGTTCCCATGCATTTTTAGGTTCATAGGACAGCCTTTCCTTCAATAATTCCGCCTGCGATTTTTCTTCACTCATGTCAATCTCCCATCTGCACGCCCTGTGTGCTAATTTTTTGACTAAATCCAAAAAAATTGATAATATTATAACAAGGTAAAACGGTGTGTCATACTGCGGTTGCGCAGTCTTACTCCCGTTGTTAAAACAATAAGTCAATTACTAGCGGCCGAAAGCCGGCAGCCTGGGTTTGAGGCTAAAGCCTCCTGAAGTAAAAACTTTCCGCCAAGCGCTGAAATCTTCAAATATAATTGCCTGAAGGCGAAGATTTCAACGGTAAATGACTTTATGAACATCTTTATAATTAATCTACCCAAATATGTTCAGTTTAATTATACTTATCAAAGGAGAAAGTTACAATGTTTGACAGCCATATTCATTCAAAATTTTCTACGGATTCCCATATGGAAGCGGCCGAAGCCTGTGAAAGAGCTTTTGAAACAGGCCTGGCGGGTATTATTTTTACCGATCATGTGGATTATGACTATCCTGAATTTGATGATAATCTTTTAATAGATTTTAATAAATATTTTGAGTTTTTCGGAGCATTAAAGGAGCAGTGGAAAGGAAAGCTCGAAGTACTGGCGGGAGTTGAAATGGGCTTTCAGCCCCATGTGCTGGACTTGATAAAGGAAACTTTAAGCAAATACCCTTTCGACTTCATCTTGAATTCGGTGCATATAATCGATCACATGGATCCTTACTACGGCGCTTTTTTTGAGGGCCGGACCCAGAGAGAGTCCTATGAAAGGTACTTACAGGAGATACTTGTGTCCGTTGACGCCTACGACGATTACGATATAATCGGACATATAGGCTATGCCGCCCGGTATGGCAAGTTTGAGGATAAACGGCTGAGATACGCCGATTACAGTGATATCCTGGACGAAATACTGAAGGCCGTCATAGCTAAAGGCAAAGGCATAGAGATGAATACGTCAGGCCTTAGATCCGATCTCAAATCCTCCATACCCGGGTACGATGTGTTTAAAAGATATTTCGAGCTGGGGGGCGAAACAGTTACTGTGGGCTCAGACGCTCACTTCCGGGAACATCTGGGCCACAGCTTTCCAGAAGCGCTTGAAAACCTCAGGAATATCGGGTTCAAATACGTGGCGCATTTTGAAAAAAGAAAGCCTGTTTTTGACAAGCTGTAGGAGGTACAACTCTGTCTGTTTTCACCTGATACATAATTTGAAGGAATAACAGGTCTGCTTTATATGACCGGTATTCATCCTTCAATGAATTTCACCAGTTCATCATTGAATTTGTCTCTTTCATCATAGAAGGTGGCATGGCCGCTGTATTTGAAGGGTATTAACCTTGCGTTTCTGATGCTTTGCTTCTGAACTTCGCCCAACGAGAAAGGAACAACCTTATCGTGGATTCCATGGATAATCAAAGTGGGAACGTTTATTGTCCCCAGGTCTGAAAACAGCACCTCGTTAAGCCAGGTATTTGCAATTGCTGCAGTCGACCAGCCCGCCGCCTGCAGTCCCAGCTGGAAAAACCAATCCCCCAGTGCTTCGGTAATGCGCTGGTAGAAAAATATATCTCCAAAATCCCGGAGCATTTTGGGGCGGTCGTTGTACGTTCCCTGAATAATCTGCAATACCGCCTCCTGGTCCAGACCATATGGAAAATTAGGCCGCTTTATGAGACTTGGAGCCGCCGCATCAAAAAGGGCGAGTTTTGACACCCCATACCCCTTATGCCTGGCCATATACCTGATGGCTATAGCCCCTCCCGTAGAATGCCCTCCAAGGGTAAAATCCTGTAATTTCAGCGCATCCACTACGCCTCTCACATCATCGGACAGCCTGTCGTAGTCATATCCTCCCCATGGCTTATCCGAGTTGCCGAAGCCTCTCGTATCTATTCCTATGCACCTGTATCCAAGCTTCGGAAGCTGATTAAATTGGTACTCAAACAGCCTGGTGCTCCCGGGCCAGCCGTGCAGAAACAGGATAATTTTATTCCCTTCCGGATTCAGGTCCTCTACATAAATGTTTACATTTGCCTCCACAGCAACATAGTATCCCACATGAAACCTCCATTAAAAAGTACTTCAATGCAATACTTATTCTGCCGTCCGGGCTTTTATGTCAATTATTTATCCGTGGTTTTTTACCTGCCGATAATTCTTATCTTTGCAGGCGGAGCAATCGGAATACTTTTCGGCATTATCCCTTGGGCTTTACGCTTTTTTTGCCATATTCATCAATTCACTCGCAGGATAGCAAACGGCCTGATCAATCTATTGTTCCTCCGCCCACAACTGTTTCACCTTCATAGAATACAACCGATTGTCCGGGGGTTATGGCCCTCTGGGGTTCATCAAACTTCACCATGATTTTATCCCCGTCTATGACATGTATTATTGCGGGAGCTTCCTTTGCGGAATAGCGGATCTTGGCATTTACACGCATGCCGTCGGCAGGCTTTTCCACGGAGATAAAATTTAAATCCGACGCCGTAAGAGTGTCCGAGAAAACTTCCCGTTCATCCCCCAGGACAACCCGGTTGTTCCGGGCATCCAGCGCCACAACAAACATGGGCTTCCCAAAGGCGATGCCCAGGCCCTTGCGCTGGCCTACGGTATAGTGCACGATCCCCTTGTGGGTTCCCAGTACGTTTCCCCGGGTATCTACGAATTCTCCCGGAACAATTTTTTTATCGCTGTTTTCACTCAGGAACCTGCCGTAGTCATTGTCACTGATAAAGCAGATCTCCTGGCTGTCTGGCTTTGAAGCCACAGAAAGTCCGATCTCCTTTGCAAGCTCTCTTATCTGCTCCTTTGAATAATCCCCCACGGGCATCAACGTCCTGCTCAGCTGCTGCTGCGTCAGATTATAAAGCGCATAGGTCTGATCCTTCCTGTCGGTCACTGATTTTTTCAGGACATACCTGTCTGACCCAGCGTCATGGTTTACCTTTGCATAATGACCTGTGGCAATGTAGTCGATTCCCATGGAAACGGCCTTGTCCAGCATTGCCTGCCATTTCACATGCCTGTTGCAGGCAATGCACGGGTTTGGAGTGCGGCCTTTAAAATACTCTTCCTTGAAGTATTCAATAACGGATTTATTGAATATGTCCTTGAAATTCAGAACATAATATGGTATCCCCAGCTTGTTTGCCACCCTTCTGGCGTCATCCACCGCGGACAGCGAACAGCAGCCGCCCTCCGACTTCTTCATTTCCTCGTCCATGTCCTGCCAAATCTGAAGCGTAACACCTATTACCTCATAACCCTGCCGCAATAAAATGGCGGCTGCAACAGAACTGTCTACGCCGCCGCTCATTCCGAGCATAACCTTTTTTGAGCTCATTATCTATCTCCTAAAACTTTATAAAACTCAGTCTTCGTCCTCAAAATCTTCCTCACGGCCATGGCTGTGGCTGCAGCTGTTACAGACTCCGTCACAGTCAACATTTTCATCCGTGCTCAATCCGTTTCTCTTTCTGTAGTCTTCCAGAGCGGCTGCTATGGCTTCCTCTGCGAGATTTGAGCAGTGCATTTTTGCCGGCGGCAGACCGTCAAGGGCCTCGGCGACAGCCTTGTTTGTTATTTGCATGGCCTCTTCCACAGTTTTGCCCTTTACCAGCTCAGTAGCCATACTGCTGGTTGCCACGGCGGCGCCGCAGCCAAAGGTCTTGAATTTGGCGTCTACGATGATATTGTCTTCTATTTTAAGATACATTTTCATGATATCTCCGCATTTTGCATTTCCAACCTGGCCTACACCATTGGCATCATCTATCTCACCAACATTTCTAGGATTCGAAAAATGGTCCATAACTTTTTCACTATACATTAAAACAACCTCTTTTCCTATAAAATTTAACCCGGTAAAATATATTATTTTTTGTTTTTTACGGCCTCATACAGCGGGGACATATCTCTCAGCCTGCTTACTATTTTAGGTATTTCCTCCAATATATAGCTGACATCTTCCTCTGTATTTTCATCACCAAAAGTCAGTCTCAGAGAACCATGGGCGATCTCATGCGGCAATCCGATAGCCATCAGCACATGGGAAGGGTCCAGAGAACCCGACGAACAGGCTGATCCGCTGGATCCGCAGACACCCTGCATATCCAGCATCAATAAAAGTGATTCTCCCTCTATATACTGGAACGACATGTTCACATTTCCGGGAAGCCTGTTTGTCCTGTGCCCGTTAAGCCTTATATAGGGTACCCTGGCCAGCAAACCTTCTATGGTTTTTTCCCTAAGGTTAAGCAGCTTTTTGTTGTAGGCTTCCATGTTTTCCGCCGCCAGCTCTATGGCCTTGCCAAGGCCCACAATCCCCGGGATATTCTCAGTGCTGGCCCTCTTTCCTCGTTCCTGCTGTCCGCCGTGTATAAAGGAAGATATTTTAACGCCCTTTCTGATATATAAGGCGCCCACTCCTTTAGGCCCGTAAAATTTATGTCCTGACAGGGAGAGAAGATCTATATTCATTTTCTCCACGTCTATATCCACATTTCCTATTGCCTGTACTGCGTCGGTATGAAAAACAATGCCCTTTTCCCGGGCTATGGCTCCAATTTCCTGTATGGGCTGAATTGTGCCGATTTCATTATTTGCAAACATAATGCTTATTAAAATAGTACTGTCTTTTATGGATTTCTTCAGCTCTTCCAGCGAAATCAGCCCATCTCCGTCAACTGGCAGGTATGTTACCTCAAAGCCCTGGCTTTCAAGATACTTGCAGGAATTCAACAACGCAGGATGCTCTATGGCTGAAGTAATGATATGATTTCCGTTTTTTCTGTTTGCGGCCGCAATGCCCTTTACCGCCCAGTTGTCCGCTTCGCTTCCCGAACCTGTAAAGTATATTTCCCGCGCCTGCGCCCCTATGGCCTTTGCAACTTTTTCCCGGGCCTCTTCTACCGCCTTTTTACTTTCGCGACCAATGCCATATATTGATGAAGCATTACCAAAATGCTGGCAGAAGTAAGGCTTCATTGCCTCAAATACCTCCGGCTTCACATATGTGGTTGCTGCATGATCCAAGTAAATAGTTTTATTTTCCATAACCAACACTCCCTTTAAATTTGGAATTCATAAAGGAATTGTTAAATGATAAAATCCGATTTATAAAAACCGTGCCTATAATTTAACATTCTTTAATAATATACCCTTGCAACATTAATAAAAACAGATTATACCGCATCAACTGAAAATTTTACTGCCTTAAGGCGTTTCAACGGGTCAATGTCATCTATTATCCCGTTATATGTAATAAATATAATCATTTTTAGTCTTTTTTTCGAATTCAAGCACCAGATCGGCAATAGAAATCGAATCGACCACTTCATTGATCTTGTCCCGCAATTTTGCCCATACTGTGGCCGTAACGCACAAATCCGCCCTGTCACAGTTTATGGGAGACTCCAGATCAATGCAGTCCACCGGACAAAGAGTGCCTTCCAGCGACCTGAGAACATCCCCCACAGATATATTATCCGCAGGTTTTGCAAGCATATATCCCCCCTGAGCACCTCTGACACTTTTGACAAGTCCTGATTTTTTCAATGAAGAAAACAATTGCTCCAGATAGTTTTCAGAAAGTCCCTGCCTTTCGGCCACACTTTTCAGCGATACCTGACCGTCACCGTCATTAACCGCCAGGTCAACGATAGCCCTGAGTCCATACCTGCCTTTTGTGGATACTTTCATAATTAACCTCCATTAGTCTCTTTCAAGCCAAATACCTTAATTCCAATTAATTTACTAAACATTAAAGATGTTACCACATAGACCGTAGGAATTCAAGTAGAACCGCAACAATTACCGCATTGGATTTTTTTATTGTTCCTGAATCCACGGCTTATATAAATGAACTGTAACAGCGTGTTTTCAGCATATGGTCTATCTCCTCGATACTCCTGCCATTTGCACTGACTATAAAAACTCCGTAGCCGGTTTTACCGTCTGCGCTCATGGCAGGTCCTGTATTTTCTTCGGTTATGGCCGAAAAATCAAAACGGGCTCCTCCATAGACCACTGCGTCGATGGGATTTCTGTATGTGTACAGGTCAACCACCGTATAGCCTCTCTGTCTCAGGCCTTCCGCCATACCTGAAAGATCTGACTGAACCGCAACCACCATTTTCTTCACCTCTGTAAATCAATAATTCCCCACAGGGCATAAAACAACATATCAAACTACATTCTATCCATGATTATGTTGAAAACATACCCTTGATATTATTTACAGCGGCGGAATAATTATTCTTCTGATCTCTCTTCGGATTTTTCCTCAGCTGCTTCTTCAGATTTTTCTCCGGATTCATCTCCGGATTCTTCTTCAGTACTCTCCTGATTTTCCGGATTTGCTTTCTTTTTGCGGCTTGGCAATGGCTTGTTGTTGAAAACAAACCAGATTGCAATTATGACATATACGGATACACTGGGTATTAAAAGGATGTGAAATGCTATTATATTCAACAGCAGCAGTATAAAACCTATGAGCAGCACCCAGGCTGTTACTCTTCTTCTCATTATCGCTTCTCTCCGTTTCCGTATCACGATGAAATATTATTCATCCGATACGTTAATTATTTTGTCTCCATTTTTCCAGCCACTCCCTTATTTTTGTCTCATAGCCGTTGGAAGTGGGATTGTAATATATTGTGCCTGCCATTTCTTCCGGTAAAAATTCCTGCTTCACAATATTATTTTTATAGTCATGGGCATACTTATAGCCCTTGCCGTAGCCCAACTGCTCCATACCTTTGGTCACGGCATTCCTCAGATGCATGGGAACACTGCCCGTATTCCTGTTTTCCACATCGGACAGAGCTTTGCCGATAGCCATATATGAAGCGTTTGATTTGGGGCTGCAGGCTACCATAACCGCCGCATGGGCCAGAATAATCCTGGCTTCCGGCATTCCGATCATCCGCACCGCCTCAGCCGCCGCAACCGCCACCTGCAGCGCCGTGGGATTGGCCATGCCCACATCCTCCGAAGCGCAAATGATTATCCTCCTTGCCAGAAACTCAACATCTTCGCCGGCGTATAGGGCCCGTGCAAGATAAAATACCGCGGCGTCGGGACTGCTCCCCCTCATGGATTTTATAAACGCGCTTATGTTGTCATAGTGCTCTTCTCCGCTTTTGTCAAAACGTATTGCTTTCTTCTGGACACACTCTTCTATGGTATTCATATTTATATCGATATGCCCGTTTTCCCCGAGCTCCGAGGTAAGCACCGCCAGTTCTATGGAGTTCAAGGCCGTTCTGGCGTCTCCTGAGCAGACTTCACACAAATAGTCCAGGGCGTCCTCCGAAATGGTAATGTCATAGCTGCCCAATCCTCGCTCCTTGTCACTGATTGCAGTCATAACAAGCTTTCGTATATCACTCTTTTCCAGAGGCTTCAGCATGAATACGGTAGATCTGGAGATCAACGCCTTGTTTACCTCAAAAAAAGGATTTTCAGTGGTGGCGCCGATCAACACTATTGAGCCTTCTTCCACAAAAGGCAAAAGCGCATCCTGCTGGGATTTATTAAAGCGGTGTATCTCGTCTATGAAAAGCACAGTTCTGCCGTTGGGATTCAGCAGCGAATTTTTTGTATCGGCGGCTATCCTTTTGATGTCGCCAACTCCCGATGTAACCGCATTGAGCTTTTCAAAACTGGACTGTGTGGTATTGGCTATTATTCTGGCCAGAGAAGTCTTGCCCGTGCCCGGAGGCCCGTAAAGAATAATCGAAGTTATCATGTCGGCCTTTATCATCCGGTACAGCATCTTGTCCTTGCCAATTATGTGGCTCTGTCCAACAAATTCTTCTATTGTCCTTGGTGACATTCTATATGCCAGAGGCTCTATCCTATCTCTCATAATACTCCTGAAATAACGTACTTTAATTTGTTATGGTAAAGGAATTCCATATGCCGCTGTTCTCCTTGACCGAAGCATCCGTGGCGCCCAGGTCGGGGGCTACTTCAATATAGCAATAGGAATTATTTCCCGCTTCAAAGCAATAGCAGGTTATGGTTGCAAAAAAATCATCGTCTGCATTTTCCACCCTGTATGTATATGTCCTCATTTCATAGCCCTTGGCATATGCAGTGCCTTTTACCGGCTTTACATCATATGTTTTTCCCAACAGCTGCATAATGAGAAATTTATCTTCATCCGAAAGATTTTTCAAGTATGAAGTGTTTTCAAGGGAATAGATCAAAACAGCACTGCCGGTGTCGGGATTCGAAAAGGATACCGAGCTGTCGTCAGATGAAGACTTGGTCCAATATCCCGGAATATCCAGCTTCCATTTATAGCTCTTGTTGACATAAGTGAAAACGCCGTCTTCCTCAGAGACTCTAACGCCTTCGTTTCTGGCTTTATACTTCTCCATATCGCTTTTATAATTCGCTTCATTTACGGAATAGAAGGTCATCTGGTCCACGGTGTCGATAAACTGCTGTTCCAGCCTGTCATGTTCGCTTTCCGGCAGCTTTATGGAAATCTCATATACAATGCCGTTTTTTATAAAGTACAGTTCATCAATAATATATGTCTTGTCCCCCTGCTTTATACTGAAATCGAGGATCCTGGCTTCGGTTCCGGCCACTGTTATGTAATCGTCGCCTATAAAAGTATACAGCTTCGGATTGAAAAATTTATCATATTTATCTGTCACAGCATCCACGTACCCGTCCAGGTCGCCGTATTCTTCACCCAGAGTATTCATGGTGATTTTCATGCAATGGGTGCTGTCAATTCCCAGGGTGGTTGTGAGAAGGTCGTCATATATCATAAACTGGTTCCATGCAGCGGGAATGTTTATAGCCCATGGCAGGTACTTGGTATCTGAATTCAAAACCACATAGTTGTAAAAATTCACTTTTCCGTCTTCAACCTTGGACAAATCCTCTACTCCCTTTGTGTTTCCCTTATAGTTCAGGCTGAAGGAATTTATTATATTATCGTAATATTTATCCGTGACAAGCTTTTCCGGTGAAACCGAGCTGTCATAGCAATTGATGGTCAGGTAGTAAAAATAGCTGCCCTTGTCAAAGACCTTGACCCGAAGGGATTCATCGTATTCCGACAGCCTTGTGTACTGAAAATAAGGGGTATCGGCTTTAAGGTCAATTTTGGACGACCGGATGGTACTTCCGTATGAAATATCGTTATAGAGCTCCGACAGGGTCCTGCCGTCCTTGTTTTCCACAGACACCTCAAAATACAGGCTTCTGCTTTCGTTTGTTATTCCTATTTTGTCGGATTTAAAGCTGTTGGATATGATCCTGGAACCAGAGGGAATGCTCAGACTCCATCCGTAATAGCTGTTTCCCACCTTCGGACTGGTTATTCCCCCCGTGAGGAAGGATAAATCGCTTAATGCTCCGTCGTCCTCAAGAACGATTTTTACAGTGCCCTTTTTTATGTCACTGGTCACAGTTACAGGAAAATTCTTTGCTATAAACTCAAGGGGGACCATGGTCCTGCCGTTCTTCACAACCGGGGCCACAGCCAGCTTTCCAGTTTCCGAACCGGCTTTATATTCTTTTGAACCTATGGTGATCTCAGCATACAGCTCCTGATATACCACTTCTATCACATTTCCGGCCTTAGTGTTCACTTCTGCTCCCACTGCGGTGGTAAACCATGTCAAGGGAACCATGATCACATTATTTGCGACATATGGTTTCTCCACCCCGGAGGCTATGCCGTTGATTTTGCCCGTGGCGCTCCCTACATTGAGCTCCAGCACCAGTTTACCGCTGTCGGCGGCATATGTATTTATAAAACAGGATATCAGAATGGCAAATATAATAAAAATACTGATAATGGATTTTTTCTTGTTCATCATAACCTCCAATATTAGGGTTTATTCTTTTTCTCCGAACACAACGTTAACGGTCAGCTCCTTGTTGTCCCGGACAATTTTGAAAGCCGCCCTGTCTCCCGGCAGATATTTTTTCATTTCTTCATTGTAATCGACTATGGAATTTACCTTTACTCCATTTACGGAGACCAGTTTATCATCAATCTGTATATCGTACTGTTCCGCCGGAGAATCCTCCTCGATATCCCTGACCGTCAGGCCTTCTTCCGTACTGGGCAGGCCGTATTGTGAGGTTATGCTTTCCGCAAAGACCAGACCCAGGTAGGGCCGCTTAATCTTCCCGAACTTTTCAAAATGGCTGATGGCATATTTCACAGTGTCCACAGGTATTGAAAAATTGAGGCCTTCTACGCCGAAGCCCACCAGCTTGACCGAATTTATGCCTATTACCTCGCCCTTCATATTTACCAGGGGGCCTC
>JAEWSZ010000090.1 GCA_023397905.1 Bacillota bacterium
GGTAAACCAGATACGGTCGGATTCATTTCTTAAATAGGGCATTTGGCGGCGGTATCTTTCTTCCGCAAAAAAACGGCCCATTTTACTATAAAAAAGTTCTTTATTATAGCGTCCATCATAACATTGGATTTCATTTTTATTCGTCATCCCCATTATCCTCCATGGAGAGGAGTGCTTTTCTCATTTGCTGATCCTCTGCATCTTCCAAGTGTATTAAATTCTGATATTGTTTTCTAAGACGTTTTAACAGTACAACGTCCGACTTTGTTTGTGCAAAACTAAGCCGCCGCAGCCAGAAATCATTTTTTTCTACCGCTCTAGCGATCCGTCGCCAGGACGGAATTTTTTTGTTGTTCTCCAGCTTTCGGTCTGCCTCATCCGGTATATTCTCAATTCGCATTCCGCGGACAGACCACCAATGAAGAAATATATTGATCTTGCGGTAATAGTGATCCCGTAGTTCGGGAGCATATAAGCCCAAAGTTTCCAATAAAAATACAGCATATTGCTGCCAGGTCATACCTTTTGGTTTTTCCGATTTCATATTGCCCAGCAGCGACGATCTGGCGTAAATATTTCCGAAATTCACACCATGCACCCTGCTTACCACTCGTTCCCAGGTTCCGGGCTCCAGGGCGCGGAACTGGTCCAGGCCGCCGCGCTGATCATCGCCGAAGGGTTGGCACAGCCTTTGCTGATGGATACTCAGCCCGTTTTTATACATGAGTTCATAAATTTCATTAAAAGCCAGATCCAATTGGCTTACGGCAGCCCAGATATCTTCGGTTTTCCAGTCGTACAGCGGGTAAAAGTGATAAACCAGGCAATCCGGGTCACGTGTATGAAGCTTTGTTGTCCAACCATAACCTTCATAGGTTTCCTTGGTTTTATTTATGATCGTGTTGAAGCGGTTTAAGCTTTCATCCGACCGGATAGCAATACCCACTGCAGAAGGACCTTTATGAGTTTTTTGGAACCATTGGCTGAACTGGTAGGTAAATTCTTCAAATTCCATACCTTTGTAAAACCAGACCCAATCCTCCGGCAAATTGGTTTCATTGATAACACAATCATAAGGCGGCATTTCCCGTACCCATTTGTCCTGCTCATCACTGTCCCAGCAGATCCAGGTAGGCTGAATGACACTGACTGCGTTCCGTAAAGAGAGGGGGACACAGCACCAAAAAAAGCGGTCCACCACATCGGCTGTAATCCGGCGCAGCTCTTCAATATGCTGTACCGTTGCAGAATATTGTGCTTCCAGATCGATATATAAGACGCTGAATTTTTTACCTTTTTTCCTGGCGATGCCTGCGCAGAGCTGAAGCATGACCGAGCTGTCTTTTCCACCGGATACACATAGGTAGATGGATTCAAAATCAGAGAAAATCAGATGGATTCGTTCGATTGCCGCGGTCAGGACATTTTTTGTTGTATATACTTTAGAAATTTAAGACACCCCCTTTATCCTTGGACGGATTCCATTTCCGATAAGAATGGCTGTCTGGCAGCCATCACAAACATAGTATAGTGTAACAATTTTTCCATGCATCTTATCTACAGTTGAAATGAATTACGGTATTAAGATACTCAGTTTTATTTGGAACAAAATAATTGCCATTCATATTCGAACGTTGAAGCCATGGGGTAGACCTGCTAGAACATGGCTTTGGCAGTCAACCAATTCTCAGGCCTCACATAATACATTTTCCAGTATCCAGTTCAGTTCGTACTGCTGAACGGGTTTTCGTAAAATTTTTAAAGGATGTACCTCTAAAAATTTATAGTATTCCTCCGATGAGGTTACAAAGACAATATGGCATTGCGTATTATGCTTTCTAATATGTTTGGCGGTTTCAATCCCATTCAATTCTTTCATGTAATAATCCAAAAACAACAAATGGAAAAAGGTTCTATCTTCCTCAAATCGATCAATCAGATCCTCGCCGCTGTCAAAATGCAGAAGATTAAACCGGATTCCATTTTCCTTTTCATATTCGTGGATTAACATTTCGATACACTCACGCAAAACAGGCATATCGTCACAGATTGCGATGTTTATCAAATTCATCACCCTTTCCGTAATTGTTAAAAGCGGTATATTTTGCCTTTTTGAAAAATATATCAAATATTGATGTTTTATTGGGGCGCCATGTCCTGAATCGGCCTATTTATGTACTCAATGATATAAAGTCACAAATAAGTGAGAAATATCACATTTATTGGGAACAAAAAAACGCCAATTTAAGACAAAAGCCTCTCACGCCACGATTCGGTGATGTACGATGCAATTGGTTGATTCTATTTGTGCTTTAATGATGAAACGGAAGGAGAAAAAATATGGAGAGGAATGTTGAAAACACGACCAAGTATCTTATGTTTAAGACGGGCGGCCAGTTTTATGGGATGCCTATCCCACCGGTACTACAAATTGTAGTGCAGGAGAATATCACGCCTGTGAAGGATTGCCCTGCCTATATAAAAGGTACGGTGGAATTTAAAGGAGCTGTAATTCCCGTCATCGATCTTCTCTTTTGTTTATGTTCTGAAAGTACACCCTTGTCGGAACGTAATTGCATTGTTGTATTAAGCATTGAGGAAGAACGAAAGGGATACCTTGTAGAAAACGTAATTGAGGTGGTCGATATCCCGGAGAAAATGGAGGTTCCGGCCAGTTTAACAGAGAAACCGGAACATCGTTTTTTAGATGGTATGGGTAGCGCAAAAGGGCAGGATATCTTTCTGATGGATGTGCCCAATCTTTTATCGGTCTTAGCATAGAAAACGCACAGCTTTTGGGAGGCAGTCATTGTATAGGGCACAACGGAAAGAATCCTTCGATACCTTAAGGGTTACGCTTAATACCATTCATCGAACATATAAAAATTAGTATAATCGTTTTTGCGGCCGGATTACTTATTGAAGTAATTTCGGCTGCTTTCTTCTATGCCGGTATCTACCATGGATCACTTGTTTGCTTCGGTGCACCGGAGTTAATTGGGAACAGAAAACAGACAATTAGATACAAACCGGCATGGAAATATGGTCGTAATTGGTATAGTAACAACCGTAACCTTTTAATTGGAAAAAGCCTGGTGTAAAAAAATAAGTCCAAAGGAGGATGGATATGATCTATGTCTGCATTTGTGAAAATAATATAATGGCCTCCCAGAAATATAGAGAAATGCTGGTAAAGATTTCAAGGAAGCATAACATTGATATATGTATAGAGAGTTTTCAGAGTGGAGAAGCGCTTTTATATGCAGTGAACAAATCTATGGCTGATATTATCTATATGGATATCTATTTGGAAGGAATGAACGGAATCGAGACTGCCAGACAACTCCAGATAGACGGTTTTCAGCCTTCCATCATATTCCTGACGAATAGCATGAAGCATGTGTTTGAAGCCTTTGAAGTCAGGCCGGTTAATTATTTAATTAAAGGAAAAGCGACAGAGGAAGAATTTGAACGGGTATTTTTAAAGGCAGTGGAAATTGCCATGGAAAGAAGAAAGGAGCTTCTTCTTTGTAAAATGCGCGATAACAAAATAGCAGTGCCAATAAAAGATATTACCCATATTAAAGTCTCAAAACGTTTAATTACCGTGCATTATAAGGATAGAGAGACGCAATTTTACAGCAATTTAGAGAAGCTGGAGAAACAGTTGCAAAATAGAAATTTTCTGCGAATACATCGTTCCTATATCGTAAATTTATTAAGTGTTACTACCTACGGTCCGCATCATGTAATCCTAAAGAATGGGAGGGAGATCCCTGTTGGGACTACCTATGCTGATAAGCTAAAACAAGCAATTTTTAACCTATATTGCAATACAGTATAGCCTACGAAGTAATCGATGAAATGGATGCCTGCACCAGTGAAAGGATAGGATAGGGTACAGGGTGGGGATGAATTTGAAAGAGCGCTTGCCGGTTTTATCGTTGTAATTACAAAAGCAGATCGAGTTTTTAAACCCCATCTGCTTTTGTATATTCGATCCCGGTTGTACCGTTGGAGGTTACAATGGAAAAATCGATTCGTTATTAAATCTGTTAGATTCAGTAAATCGGCCATCAATTCAGTACAAAATATGGGGTATTGGTAACATTAAAGCTCTGATTCCAATAAATATTTGGTATAAAAACATTGGGTGGAGCCCATCTAACAAATAAAGAAAAAGAACTGAGTGATGAATAGAGATAGAAAGCTGGAGGTGATGTAATGTTTAACATTTATATTTGTGACAAAAACCTATCCTCCCAACGGAAATTGTCTACTGTTATAGGGGATATTGCACACAAAAAACTCCTCGATATCAAAATAGCCACTTTCCAAAGCGGTGAGGACCTTTTGGCGGGCAAACCTGAACTTGCAGATATTATCTGCATGGATGTTGTGTTGGACGGAGCGCTCAACGGCATTGAAACTGCAAAGGAATTGCGAAGAAGAAGATGCTGTGCAGAAATCATATTTGTTGCGACGAATGGCGAGTATGTATTCGAGGCTTATGATATTTGTCCTATACCGCTTCAGTATCTGATAAAGGATAAAATAACAGCTGAAAAATTTGAATCTGTCTTTTCACGGGCAATTTCCATGGTGCAAAAGAAAAGACAAGAGCTTTTTACTTTTAAATTCCAGGGCAAGAAAGTATCAATCCCATTTAGAGATATTTCACATTTCACCATTATAAATGGAGTGGTTTTTGTTTTTTATACAGAGAAGAAATTGGACTTTAAATCCTCCCTGTTGCTTCTGCAGAAACAGTTACCGGAAAAGATCTTTATCCGGACTCACCGTTCCCATATCATCAATTTAAAATATATATCTTTTATCCGTCATCGAAGTGTAGTTTTAACAACCGGGCAGGAAATACCAATTGGAAAAACCTATGCGAAAAGTGTTGAACATGAATTTTCCCGGTATCTTGAAGATTCCCATGCCATTAAGATTTAATGGATACTTTTTTTATCAGTTCTTTAGCCAGGATCCAGCGGGTAAAAAAAGAACCGGATCTCTCCGGCAGCTTTGCTTTCTTTGTGACAAACCTAATCAATAAGTCTGTATTCATTTCTATTATCTGTCGCTTTTGCCTGATGCTATCGTTGCCTAAACCGCAGCGCTCACTATAAACTTAACCGGTGAGTTCACTTGTAACCTGGTATTCACCGAATAACAGCGCTGCGGCAGTATACGGATTCAAGACTTGAAATAATCCCCCGATACTTGTGCCCGGTCACGATTAAGTTCCTGTATAAACATGAAGTGGCAAGGGCGGTAAGGAGAATGCCGAATACCGCCGGGCTAATCAGATCCTTTACTCACTGTGTGTTTTCTTTTCCGGATGGGTAAGCGAACCTTTTTTCTTTTGCCTTCCCCTCCATAAACTCTTTGATGGTATCATAATTTTTTAAAGCAGTAAAATATCCCTCCGTATATAAATCGAGTATTTTGCGGGGAGTCTTCCCAAAGACATTGATTTTAGCGGGGTTACTTGGTTGAAGAAGTAGAGCCCGCCCCATTCTTTCCAGGCAATATGCCATTTCAAGTTGCTGATTATACCTTATATGCTGGCATTCGAAAGCTTCGATCAATCTAGGATATTGCCTATATTTTTTTTGGATTAGACTGAGTAGGGGGAATTTATCCTTATAATATGTCCGGCCTTCGGTTAATACAAAAAGGTACTTTTTGTGTCCCTTTTTTAAGCCATAATCCACTGGGATCGGTGCCGTTACAGCTCCATCAAAATAAGGGATACCGTCAATTTCCAGGACAGGCGAAAACAGTGGGCGAAAAGCGGCTTCCACCGCATAGTTTGCGTCTGCACGCAGATCATCGATAGAAAAATAGGCAGCCTCTCCAGTAAGGCAGTTGGTTGCAACTGTTGTCATGGAGATATCCTTTTTTAAGTACGGCGCATAGTTAAAAGGTAATTGACCAGCAGCATCCTTTCGAATCGATTCCATGCCCGCACCCCGGCCGTTTAGGATACCTGCTGAGGGGCGATAGCGCTTATTCTTGCAAAAATCCAAATAAAGATTGATAGTACGTTTTCGTTGTTCGGAAAGATAGGTGATTGCGCTGTAGGTATTAGCTGATGTGCATATAATATTGCGGAATGTCAGCTGCTTGTCTATAAAATAATCCAGTACGCCGGCAGTAAAAGCAGCGCGCATACCGCCGCCCTCTAAAATCAAAGCAGTCATAAATCAAGGCCTCCCTCTTTATGCTTTCGTCAATAATTGATAGCAAAATCTCATGATAAATTATAGTTCAAACATTTTTAGCGGAGAGGTTTTTGTTCTAAATCGACTTATTTTTGTTCCCAATAAAGTAAATACGATGGACAGATAGGTTTCTTATTTTGAGATACGATCAGCTCTACACAAGAGAACAGGGTAGCATCCTACACGGTGCACACCCTGTTCTTTTATCGCCATGGCGAAAAATATCGATTGGGAACAAAATTACAGGCATTTAATACAAGTTGTAACAACGAATCAATCCAATGTTCTATATTTTAATAGATATGATATGTCATAACGCATAGTAGGGGTGTGCCCCGTTATGAAAGTCTTTGAACTTTCAAATGAAATCGGTGATAGAAAGGATTTGGCAGGCCATGAATAAAAAATCTATTTCAAATAACATGATGGAATCAATGGTTGACGAGAAGCTGGTAAATTTGATGCAGCTTTCAAAAATGTGCACCTGTGAACAATGCTGTGCCGACGTACGTGCATTGGCTCTGGATGATTTGCCGCCAATGTATCCGGAAAGCCTTGTTGATAAAGTGATGATGAAATTTGAGTTGCTGACGCCACAGATGCAGGCAAATATCACTGTTGCGATTTTACACGCCATTGCGAAAGTCTCCCTGAATCCTCGGCATAGCGAGACAGTAAAATAAGAATTTCACAGGGAAACAGAAGCTTTAAACAGGAAGGGGGGAATCAATGAAAATGATAGAAAAAATGGATGAACTGACAGCGAAGCTGGCAAACTGGCAAATCATACGGGCTCTTCGCAGAGGGCTATTATATTTAATGCCATTCGTTCTAATCGGCTCAGTTGTTTTGGCACTGCTTAATCTGCCCATTCCCGCATATCAGCTTTTTATGTTACGCATTTTTGGTGAAGGCTGGCAGGAGTTTGGACTGCTCATATATGAAAGTACGCTTCAGGTTATGTCCATCCTCGCGCTGATTACGGTCAGCCATGCCATTGCTACCGAAAAAGAACTTATTAAATCCGGAGAAGTGAGTACAGCAGTCATACAGGCAGTGGCCTTGGTTGCTTTCCTTATAGTTACGAAAAATTCAGACAGTATAATCATAAGCGCCCAAAGCGCAGGTTCCTCCGGGATGTTTAAAGCCATTATAGTCTCTGTGCTGGCATGCAATTTATTTTGTTTCTTCTATAAATTACGAGATCGAATCCAGCCGGAAGACCTCGTAAATTATAATGGCAGTGCCCTGATCCGGACAGCTTTCCGGACCGTCATACCTGCTCTGCTTACCATTTTCTTTTTCTGTGCGGTAAAAATACTACTTAATATAACCGAGGTAAAGCAGATTCAGGAAACTTTCCTGAATGTGATAAGTACGACGTGGCTGACAGGGCATAACTATGGCTCTGCATTGATTATTATCTTGATTACACATGTTTTGTGGTTTCTGGGGATTCATGGCGGTAACGTCATTATGGATGCGATGTCAGTTGACGCAATTTCAGGTGCAACGGCGGCTGTCTTATCGGTGGATACCACCGCTATCCTCACCAAAGAATTTTTCGATACCTATGTCTATTTGGGGGGTGCCGGGGCGACTGTGGGATTGCTGTTTGCTTTACTGGCGGCCGGAGAAAAGGGCAGCGAGAAACGCATAGCGACAGTTTCGATTCTCCCAGGCATATTTAATATCAATGAAATCATGATCTATGGATTGCCTATCCTGTTTAATCCATACTTCTTGGTGCCGTTTTTACTGTCACCGGTTATTTTAAGTTTCGTATCCTGGGCGGCTGTGTGCATAGGAT
>JAEWSZ010000129.1 GCA_023397905.1 Bacillota bacterium
AATCCCTGCCGGTCGTCATCATTTGCAAAGGGGACATCCAGCTGGCGGCTGATATAATTGCGGCAGTTGATGGTGCAGAGACCGATTTGACCAGCGGAATTCAGGTTATTCTGACTGAAAACACGGCTGATTTTTGTCTTCCATTCCTTAATGTTTGTACTGTCAATTTTAGATTTTCGCTCATCATTCTCTATGGCAAGCAGCTGCCTAACATCCACTTTTCCCTTTGATATCTTAGCAACCGCAATTTTGGTTGCGTATTCCCCAAAATCAAAAGCAAAGCATAATTTCCCCTTGGTCTCCGTCAGGAAGCTCTTCCTGGGTTTGAGAGAAAAGCTTTTCTTTGGTTTTGTTATTTTCTCCTTACTCTTTTCCTTCATCTCTTTCAATTCCTTTCTGCGGACAGGTTAAAATATAATGTGGTATTTTCCCGACAGATAACTCCTGATGGCCGTTCTATCGCCGCCGGAAGCATTGGACACAACGATCAGCTCTGCAACATCAACCTTGCAGCCGCCAATCTCGAACTCCGAACAGTTGGAGGGCAGGGCGGCCTCAATGATTTGCCATCCCGTATCCCCACCGCCGCCGCTGGAAAAAGAATGGGTGGCAAATCCGGCCGTTATCAGGCCGGACCGGATGAAATCGACTTCGGTGCTCTCTCCGTTACGGACAACTGCAAATACGGTTGTAGTCCCGGCAGAATAGAAGTCGGAAGCACGCATCATACTGCCTGAATAAAAGGAGATAAACCGGGAAAAGCTGCCTCTCCCCGTAAGAGAAGCTGAGAGATTGGTATCCGTAGCTGCTCCGTTTAAATCAACCGCCGGCCGGGTCGTTCCCACAGACAACAACCTGCTGCTTGCCGGTTTCCTGCTTGAAATTTGATCAATCCGCACCAGATTGGAGGGATCGTAATCAAAAGTAGTAATCGAAGGCTCCATCACCATCTTGTAGCTGCCGTCTAACTGTGCCGGGAGTCCGCTTATGTAGAGATAATTACTGATCACCGAGCTTCCCATTTTACCTTCGATGCTGAGCGGGGTGGCGACGCAAATAAGAAATTTACCGGCATACGAGCTGTCAATCGTAATAGAAGGGCCGTTGGCTGAGGGGATCAGCGTAAAATCATTTGGATATTGGGCAAAGACCGTCCCATAGAGAAGCTCCCTCTGTCCGTCATCGGCCGGATAATTCGCCGTATGGAAATCGCCGGTGCAGACAAACCACTGATATAGGTCCCGATAGTAATAGCCATAATTTTTACTGTTGTAATCCACTGAAACATTGACCATGGCGCCAATACCGTTATATACGTCATTTTCCACCGGTGCGCCGTTGACGTTGATTGTTACTTTATCTATGATCGGTACGGGCCGCTCCAGCCGCTCCGCGTTGGCAACTCCGGCGTACAGCGTCAGTTCCTGCCCGCCAGGCGAAACATATTCCGTCTTAAAATCAAAGACGTCCACGGATTTGCCGAACAGGTCAACCGGGCTGCTTTCGTATCCTGCAAGCTGACTATTGATATCCATCAGACGTGTACTCAGGTCCGGATCAATCTCCAAGGCGTTTAAGAGTTCATTTTGGATGCGGTATTTTTCTGTAACGAGCTTTTTAAGCTTGTCCATTTCCTGTTCGACTTCATTCTGTGCGCGGTAATAAGTATTGGGCAATTCCTTTAACTGTGCGGACATTATGTAGGAGGACGTGACAACGCCGCCAACCATCATAGCCAGCAAGGATAAAATCAGGAATGCCAAAATCACTTCAACAAGGGAAAAACCTCGCCGAAAAGAGGGGTTCATGTCATCATCTCCTATAATAGAATTTAGTTTCACATCCGCGGTCCCTCAAAGGCCCACATCATATCGTTCATCTTGTCATTAATTTGCTCAAAGGTGCTGACGAAATCAGTCAGGCTGTTTACGTCAAAGCTTTCATCCGTTTTAAACGCACTTTTTAACGCCGCGAGATCCCCGGATGTCATTCCGTTGCATAAGCTGATTAAATAAGCGGTTGAGCCGAACTCCGCTACAATTTGTTCCGCCCACTTTTTCATATAGGCGCGGGCGCCGCGATTCAGGGCGTCCTCCGTGGAGGAAAAGATCGAAGCGGTATTAAAAGAATGACTGAGCGTGTTATTCGTAGAGAACCAGACGCCTGTTTCGATATAATGAGGGCTGCTGCTGCCGGCATTGTACGCAACATAGGGCGGTATGCGGTCCGGGCCTGTGTAGAAATCAAGTATTCTGGAAGCGCTGTTCTGGTTAATCGACCAGGCATTCATCTCACCGTCCGTCATCAGGATCACGAAATTGGTGCCCATGGTCGCACCGCTGTCCTCCAGTTTCTTTAACTCAAAGTATGCTTTCCGCAGTCCATCGCCGACATTCGTGCCGCCATTACAATTTAAACTGTTGATTGCCTTAATCAGTGCAGCCTTATCATTACTCGCGTTATAAACAAAAGTGGAAGGAACCACAAGCCCGCTGTAATTCAGATTACACGCACCGAATGAGGAAAATGGAATGAGGCATATATTGATTTTGTCGTTTTTGGAAAGCTCTTCAACAAAGTGAATGGCCGCCTCCTTTAACGCGGACAGTCTTGTTCCAGATCCCAACCCGGTATCCATGCTGCCGGACAGATCGAGGACCAAGGTAATCGTCGCGGCCGGCTGATTACTGCGTATCATACCGACGGAATAGGTTGGAAGGAAATCGGAACGAAAGGCCAGTGCCACCGCGGGGTTCGTTGCACTTCCTTTATATACAATCTGTACGGCATTGAGGGTGTTTAACATGGTATCGATATCAATGCCGGTGCCGGTTCCCACCAAATTTCCGGCGGCATCTTTAATTGTAGAATTAAACTCATACTGGATACTCTGTGCTGCGGTATCAACCGGATCTGCGGGATGGAACACAAGGGAATAATCATGCTTTAATCCATTGGAATCAGTGAAAGCATGTGCAATTACGGTCTGTTTAAAATATCCGTCTGCATTCTTAAGAAGATTTGCATTTGCCGGCACGAAAGCCGGAGCGGCCGAACCGACATATTCGATATAAACCAGCGCTTGTGCAGAGGTGATTTCTTTCCCGGTCATACTGGAGTAAGCCGGAATATGCACGTTATCCATCACACCGAGATAATTCCACCCCTGTGTCAGGTTTGCAGCGGCAAAAGAGTTTTTCGGCACAGTGAAGGCAGTGCCGGTTTTACGAATCGTTTCATTCAGCTGTGCGGCAAATTCCTCATCCTGCCTCACCATGGTTATTTGAACATCCGCGCCGACCGCTGCCCGGGAAGCAAGATTCATCAACGCAGCCGCCCCAAAAATAACCAGGGCCATCAGTCCGCAGGCAATCGCCAGCTCTACGACGGTGTACCCGTTACGACGGGAGAATCTACTTCTTTTCATGGGTTTTAATCACTCCTTTCAGCGCAGATTATTTTATAAAATATCCGGATTTATGTTATAGAGCTGGATCAATGGATTTTCTATTAAGATCATGACTGTTCCGGTATAGGTAAAGGATTTACCCGTCCGGCTGCCTCGCTGTTCCGGAATCGTCGTTTCGATGGCTGCCACGATCCACTCTTTGTTTTCACCGTAATAGGAATGTGTTTCTTTTGTCAGTCTGATTTTACTCGAACCAACAATATTGCTCCCGTCCATATGCGTCATGGAATCTTCCTTCGGATAAGGCAGGTCTTTCAAAAGCTCGTTATCATCGGCAAGCAGCACTGCAACTGTCGCGTCAGCTGCTTTGCTGGTCAGATAATAGGCCCGCATCTGCAGCGCATAAGCATGGGAATGATAAATTGACTGGTTCAGGCCGGTAACCATAAGAGCTGTGATAAGGGATACAAATAAGAACACCACGATGACCAGCAGATAGCTCGACCCTTTGCGCGCACGCAGCTTTCGCATGAAATAGCCTCCTTTCCATTACATATGATGATAAATAACCGGGCGGAAGCGCGTTGTGCTTCCGCCCAGCCACAATAAACTTACTTAAAAATATGTTAAGCGGAGAGTACTAAAAGAAAAACAGCACATCAAAAAGTAAAGTTAATCCGGATAGCTAAAAGTATGTGCCGCGCCGCTTGGATCTGTGTAACTGGCAGTGAACTTATTGGTTGTACCACCAGTCCACGTATATGTAGCACCCTTCGGTTTCGCATCAGCACCACCACCGCCAGCAAGACCTGTCCAGCCGCCGTTAATATAAGGATCCAAATCTGTTGCATTTGTAGGATAATCGCCGCTATGTCCAGCCTGGTACATGGCGATGGCTGAGACGACCGTCTGGCAGTTACTTTCAAAGGTTTTAATTTGTGCATCATTTGTCACATTGTTAAACTGTGGTACAATCATCAAAGCCAGAATACCAATGATGGCAATTACGATGACAAGTTCAATGAGTGTAAAACCTTTTCGTTTTTTAAGTTTCTTCAAATTCATAATAAATAACACATCCTCTCAATAATTAGTAAAAGACTTAATCTATTACAAGAGCCTCCGCTACCGCTCTTATAACCTCACTTAAGGTGCCGGATTAAAAAGAACCGGACATTGCAGAAATCATGCCGAACAACGGCGCATAAAGGGCCATGACAATTGCCCCGATCATCAAGCCGACCAGCAGAATCATAATCGGCTCTAAAATAGTAGTAAGCTGGGTAATGGCGGCGTCCAGTTCTTCATCGTAATAGTCCGCCGTCTTGGACAGCATTTCTTCCAGATTCCCGGACGCCTCACCGATAGAAATCATGGAAACGATCAATTTTGGAAAAATCGCATATTCACTCATCTGAGCGGAAATTCCTTTGCCTTTCTGAATTCCCACGATGATATTTTTGATGCAGTCGTTAGCAAGTGTGTTTTTAACATTTCGGTTCATATAATCCATTGCCTGTACAATCGGTACGCCGCTGGATATGAGCGTATAAAGTGTCCGCGCCATCTGTGCGCACATAATTTTCTGCATCGGAGATTTGAACGGTTTTAAAGTCAGCTTTTTATGGTCACACCAGCGGATAACTTTTTCCGTACGGAATAGCCGAATCAGTCCATAGACACCCGCGGGAACGGCAAAGATGACAATATACCATCGATGCACAATGAAATCACTTGCCCCAAGCATGATTCTTGTTAACAGGGGCAGCTCCTCATTGAGTGACTCGTAGATTTCCACAAAGCGCGGAACAACTACAATCAACATGAATATGCAGGCAGCCAGTGCGATACTGACCAGCACGACCGGATAGGTCATTGCGCTGCGGACCTTCTTATGTATCCGGCTGTCGCTTTCATACTGATTTGCCATCCGTTCCATAATCGTGGTGATATCGCCGGTAACTTCACCGACCTCAACCATTTTGGACAGCATGGCCGGAAACTGTCCTCCCTGCTTTTCCATCGCTTTGGAAAGGACGGCGCCGGATTGCACTTCACTGGACAGGGCCGTCATGGTTTTCCTGAACATCTTGTCCTCTGTCTGAGATGCCACGATATCAAAGCATTTGATCAGTGGGACTCCGGAACGAAGCAGCGTTGCCATTTGCCGGCAGAACAAAATAAGCGATTTTAGTTTTAGTTTTTTGGGCCCCAGGGAAGTAGTCGCAAGGTTTTTGGTTTCCTCCTCAATTCGGATAGGCCGGAATCCACGGTTGCGAAAAGCAATCAGTAAATCTTCCTTGGAGTCGGCATGAAAATTCTCGTTCACAACATTTCCGTTTTCTATCATGACCCGACAATGAAATTGTGCCATTCTCATCCTCCTTATTTGGATTACACTCCGATCAGCCTGCTCACTTCCTGTGAATCCACACAGAACTTGAGAAGGGTCTGCTCGCCAATCCTGCCGCTTTTAAACAGGGAGAGCAGGGACTGGTCCATGGTCTGCATACCCTCGCCGCTGTTTAGCTGCATAAGGTTTGATATCTGTCCGGTTTTTCCCTCCCGGATCAGATTCAGAATACCGTGGTTGGCAATCATGACTTCAAAAGCAAGCTCCCGGCCGTTATTCTGGCGATTGGGAACCAGCTGCTGGGAAACGACCGCCTCCAGCACGGAACCGAGCTGGGTACGGATCTGGGCCTGCTGTTCTGCAGGAAAAACATCGATGATACGGTCCACGGTTTTCGCGGCGCCAATCGTATGCAGGGTAGAGAGGACAAGATGTCCGGTCTCGGCGGCGGTAATCGCAGCAGAAATCGTCGCTAAATCACGCATTTCCCCCACCATAATAATGTCAATGTCTTCACGCAGAGCATTATGGATCGCTGAAGAAAAGCTCTTTGTATCGGAGCCGAGCTGCCTTTGATTGACGATACCGGAGCCATGTGAAAATACATACTCAATCGGGTCCTCAATGGTAATGATGTGTTCATTGCGCATTCTGGACATATAATCGATCATGGCGGCAAGGGTCGTCGTTTTCCCGCTGCCGGTAGGTCCGGTAATGAGAATCAGCCCTCTTCGTTTCATGCAGAGCGTACGGAATATGTCAGGAAGTTTCAGTTTCTCCAGGGTTGGAATCTGGGGAGGAATCAGCCGCATGACAATGCCGCAGTTATTTCTTTGATAAAAAACATTCACACGGAAATAGAACTTCTTTTTATAGGCATATGCCGCGTCACATCCATCATTTTGAAGAAAAGTTTCATAAAGACGCTCACCCAGTATTTGTTTGGCAAAATCAAGTGTGTTTTCTGCACTCAGCAGTTCGTCACCCATATGAAGAAGCCTTCCGTTAACCCGCGCGATGGGCGGAACACCGACAGTCAAATGAATATCCGAGGCTTTTTCATTGATCGCCGTTTCTAATATCTGCTCTAAAAACAAGTCATCACTTCCTTTGCATACTCTATTGGCAGGTATCATTGCCTTAAATCCGCTCCCACTCCGAGAAAAGAAACGGCTGTATTTTAAAAAAGCGGTTCGTGTATGAACCATTTTTTTCCGCTTTTTTTAGCATATTTTATATATCATTTTTTTACGACAACTTGCGCGGCAATGTCCTAAATTGGGTTTTTTTTGTTCCGAATTACTCCATCTCATGCCAAAAACCGTCTTTTACCGACTGGTAATAAGAAGATTTTGAAAACTTTCAAAAAAATTTGTCAAAGTCTTGCATTGTGCATGCATATTAATGGGTGCATTGCTGATTTTGGTAAGCTTCTCCTGAAAAACCAGAGACAAAAAAAGAATTTTCACATAAAAATGACCCGAAGCGTTTTTTAAACTGTTCAGGGCACGTTGTCCATGTATAGATTATAGAAAAAGCCGCCTTCAGATGAACTGAAAGCGGCTGTGTATTTATGGGATACGGGCATATCTAATGCTATTGTTTCTTTAAAGGTATTTTGAAATAGTCCATTGCTTTAATGTTTATCGATGGTCATAACAGCTGATAAAAAACTGCAGTCACGTTTTGTGAAACTTCAACTTCATATCTATCCTTACTTTACCTTAAAAAACGTCCATAATAGACAGCATCATCCAAAAAGGAAACTGTCCGTTTTGCATCTGGCATTAGTCATAACTGTTAACGTTATAACTTTTCACCAATAAAATCGCCTCTGTCTTTGTATACTACCTTGCCATTTTCCAATGCAGGAAATTTTAGCCTCCCATTTTTCCACTCGGAAAGGATTGTCTTCGCATTAAAACCAATACCATAAATTTGTACATTGAAAATCGACTTTAATGCTTTTTCAGCGACTTTACTGTTATGGAGAAGAAGATAGTAAGCTCCAACGGACTTGACAGCTGGTTCTTCATCATCCAAGAACTTAAACATTATTTCCGATCCATTTCCAGCTTGAAACAACTCACAAATCTCTTTTGTATATTTTTTAAAGTGTTTGTTTGCAACCTTAAAGTCTCCTCCCCAACTTTCTCTGGCATGAATAAGGATAGATTCTCTAATTGAGCTTATTTTTTTTTGAAGATCATTCATATAATGTACCTCTTATTTTACATATTCGATAGCTATTCCAAGCTCTTTAGCATACTGAGCCAATATCTTCAATCCATACGAAAGTTGTTCGTCAAAACTTTGTGTTCCTAACCATGCTCTAACCGTCACACCATTTGTGAAACTCTGGATTGAAGAGTAGTGTCCACTAATCATATTGTGAAGCTGCCTGGCACCGTGAGGAATTTTCACAATGTTGGCTGCATTGTGAATCTTCTCAGCCCCGAATCTTTGCACGTTCGCCGTTGTCTGCTCCACAACATGGTGCCAAGCTTTTCCTTGTCCAGCACTGCCATAGGCCCGCTTAAATGCTTCAAAAGAAGTATAACCTGTAGTTGCAATACCTGCTATTTTCATCTGTACTCCAACTGCAACCATTGCTGTTGATGCCGTAGCACTACCAGTCGTTACAGCAGCAACAGCAGCGCCACCTGTCAGCCCAACAGCACCACCGATAGCTGCACCCGCCGCTACATTTTTCCAGTTCACTTTACCGTGTTTGGCGTAGGAATATATTGCCCCTCCCACACCTCCAGCGACTACACCAATAGCACCAGTGACCAACATAAATATCTCGCCGTTTGAGTCAACGTACAGAATGGGATTATTTCCAGTGTATACGTACAGATTACTACTCTGCATTATAGCGGTCATATCTGGCACATAGGTATATGTGTTAAGGCTAAGTGAGTCATTCCCCTGCCGTTCGTTTATTTCGACATAATTATCCCCATAAATCATGTTCGTCGGATTCCAATGGGTATCTTCACTTAAAAAACGGCCTGTTATCGGTGAATAATTTCTAGCTCGTAAATAGTAGGTATTCGTCTCAAAATCTAGATATTCCCCGCAATAACGGTAAGGATTCGTATCGCTGGGGTTATCCGCTTTCTGCACACCGTAGGCATCATAATCGTAACTTTGCAACACGGCTCCGCTATCGTTTACCAGTTGCACCACATCGCCGTGGGCATTGTACAGATAGGTTCCGTAATCCGAGCAGATCAGCCGTACACCCTGAAGATAACCCACTGTGCTACTTACACTCACGTCCGCAGCAATCTCGTCTCCGATCCACACATGCGTTGTTGTTACGCCATCTACTGTTTTCGTTTTGCGCATGTTGCTGGGGTAGTAGGTGTAGATTGCTACGCTTTCACTATCCGTCCAGCTTGCCATACGATTAAACAGGTCGAAACTCTGGCTGACCGCTCCCTCCGATGACTCGTTTCGCAGTAAATTGCCATTGTTGTCATAGGTTAATGTCACTTGAACGCCATCTTCGATATAGCTGGTCATGCGGTCGTTTGCATCGTAGCTGTAGACGGTATCAACGGTTCTTTCCGGTGAGGTGAAAACCTTTTTTGTACGGTTTCCACTGTCATCGAAATAGTAATCGTCGCTCGTGCCGTCTCCGTAAACTACGTGGGTCAGCCGGTTCAAACCATCGTATGTATAGCGGGTCGTGCCAGAGATGTCGGTTTTCGTCGCTGGGCTGCCGTTCACATAGTAGGTATAGTTATACTCTGACAAAATGGTATCATCCGCCGAGCGGTTTGTCAAAGCCTTTACCTGTCCGCCAGCATTATAGTCAATGGTCTCGGTTACGCCAGAAGTGTAGGTTGTTTGAATAAGCCGGGATGCAACGTCATATGTGTATTTCGCACCTGTACCGTTTTCGTCTGCCACGCCTGCCAGACGTCCCATAGAGTCATAGCTTCGAAGCGTGTATTGTAACAGACCGCCATTTTGATACACTTCGCTTTCGATCATTTCATCCATATTGTTATAAGTGTACCTTTTTGTGATTTCACCGGTTGTTTCACCCGTCACCAGTCCAAAGCCGGTATAGGTATACAGTGTAGATTCCCCGTTTTCCTGGACTTGGGTAAGGTAGCCAATGTTATTATAAGTATAAGTGCGGTCAATGGCGGCCCCGCTGCCCTCGATTCGTTCACTTACTTTGCGTCCAAGCAGGTCGTACTGCATGGTATGCTGGCTTCCGTTCCGGTCCGTGGAGGCGATCACATTTCCCGCGACATCGTAGGATATTGTTTCTGACTGGCCCAGCGCGTCCGTTATCAGAACTACGTTCCCCAAGTAATCATAGGCGTAGCTCTTAACACTGTATTCATCATCGCCGCTTGGCACAACGCTGCTTCCCGCAAACGTCAGCGGTGCGTGCAGTCCGTGATACTGTTGCAGTAAACGGCCCAGTGTGTCGTAGCTGTTGTGCTGGTAATTTACCGGCTTGTTTTTGTCATAGAAGACGGTTGTCAGAAGGCGGCCCCAACAATCATATTCAAAGCTTCTCTTCTCCAGTGTTTGTCCCGCTCCGACCAGATTGCTACGCTCCTGCAGTGTCAGCACATTGCCCATCAGGTCATAGGTATACTGCATCTGTGACTGACTTCTATCTTCGAAATCTGTGGTCACCGTACTCAGCCGGCCTATACTGTCATAGCCATATGCTGTTGTATTCCCCACTGCATCGATTTTCTTTGACAGCTTGTCTTTGAGATACACCAGCAAACTTCGGCCGCCATCCGCATCCGTATATTGAACAGTCTTACCTTCGAAGTCCTGCCATTCTTCTGTAGTGGACGGTTTCGTACCATTCGGGCCATAATATTGTGTTATTGCGATACCAACATACATGCCGCGGCGCAGGTACTCCACCGTTTTCTGAACATTGGTTTCGCCTGTTGTATGATCATACCTGCTGACCTTGATAACACGCCCCATATGATCATAAACATATAGCATGGAGGAACCATTAGATTGTTGTTCGGTCAAGGGATTGCCGTAAAAATCATAAGTATAACTTGTCACATTCCCAAGCGCATCTGTTTGGGTCAGCAGATTACCTGCATTGTCATATTTATACTTTGTTCCCGCCTCACTGTCACCATAGGTGTCTTTTTTCACATTGTCAAGACTCTCCATATACTGTAGCGGATACAGCTCCTGTACAACACGGCCAAGGCTATCTCTTACGGTACGTATCACAGTTGGCTTTTCAGCATTTTCGCCAGTTATACTCCTACGCAATTCTTCGCCGGAAGCATTATAGACATAGTGCGTAGTTTTGGTTTCCAAATTGTTTCCGGAAACGCGTTCCATTGTGACTAATCCATGGTCGTCATATTCATAGTTTGTCAGGAGACCGCCTTCATCCTGTGCCTGGTACATGCTTGCCAGCCAGCCCTGGGGCGTGTAGGTATAAGTGGTTACTCCCCCAAGTGGATTTATCTCTGTTTCTACAAGGCCTTTAATCGTACCATTCAAATAAGTATAGCTCGTAATGACATACTTCGACTGATCATCCTTCTCCGAGTAGTTTACCGATCCATTTATTGGCTGAACACGTTTGAATACCGTTCGCCCTTCCTGGTCATACAAATACACCGTTGCCGCACCATAACGGTTTATACTTTTTGTTAGACAGTTTCTTCCACCGATAGCTTCATAAGTAAAGCTCTCAATCGTTCCATCGGGATAGGTTATTTTTGTGATATTGCCTTTGTTGTCATGGGTATACATTGTTGTATTGCCGTAGATATCTGTTTGAGACTGCACTTCTCCATATTTATTCTCTCCGCTAACTAAAAGATAGGTAACATATTCTGACTGATGGTTGCTTTCAACCCAATTACCCTCTGTATTTAAGTATTTAGCATATTTTTCGGATGAGGTTACATCGCGTACAGTGTCATAGGTCTGAATTTCGATCCTACGCAAATCGTCGCTAGCCAGAGAATGTGTAATGGTCGTTTGTCCACCAATTACGCCGTAGCTGTATGTTCTTGTATTACCGGTCGAGTCGGTATGGGTTGCAACTTTTCCTTTGTCTTCTCCAGAGGAAATATAGGTAAGTGTATCCGTCACAACGCCAAGGTTGTTCGTCACCTGACTGAGCCGTCCACCCGCGCCAGCATAGGTGTAACTCATTGTGCGTCCACCCATATCGGTAACTTTGATCAGGTTGTTTTCACTGTAGCTATACTGAACATCCTGTCCAGACACGTTGTTTACAAGCCTGATCAACCTGCCGGTACTGTCATACTTGAAGCTAACATCGGTTCCCGCAACATCATACATCCGGAAAATTTGAATTCCATCGGTGTCAAATTCCAATCGGTTTCCGGTCTGGTCTTCCATGTAAGCAATACCGCCTGATTTGTCAAAGACATACCGCATATTGTCAAGGGTTGTCAGAACATACCGTCCGTCATTCGTTAAAACCCCTCGCGAATCCTTTGCTATATAGGTTGTCTCTGTGCCGCTTATCTGCTTCGTAAAGTTCCACGTCTGCCCGTTTGGAAGAGTGATTTCCACATTATCACTGGCTACTTTCAGTTTCATAAAATGACTGAACGTAAATCCGTGCCCCATATGTGAATCTGTGCGATCATCCAGCGAATTATAGGTACGTGTGAACGAAATATTTCCAAGAATGGTTTTGACCTGCATATCCGTATACGAATCTGAAAAATTACCGGTCGGTGCATAGACACCCATCTGACCAAAGTGACGTGTAATCACCGTTGGAAAATGAACACTGAAATCACCTTGTGTAAAATATGTCCACGGCGCATTAGCACCTTCAGGAAGAAAGATATTACTTTCAGGCACATTGGCATACACTATGTAAAAGAACAACCGGGTGCTATTGCTATACTGGTTTATGGGATATTCCAGTGCATGCGCTCCGCTTCCCGAAAAAAAGACAACGGCATCCTGGGTAGAACGAAATATACCCATTCCACTTTGGACAAAATCACCTTTAATTTCCAGCAATCCGGCTGTTAGCGTAGTACTTGAAGACGAAAGGTACTTAAATGTTCCGCCTACGCTAATCGCACTGTTTGCCATCATGGTCAGATAACCAGAGCCGGACAGTATCAAGTCCCCGGCAGTAGTCAAAAGACCATTTCCAACTGTTGTTCCATTTGTCAAGGTAATGTTCTGTCTGCCTTCCAGCCGCCCACCATCAAAAAACACGGTACCGAATGACCCGTTTCCGTATACTCTTGCTGTTTTTCCAGCCAAAGATAAGCTAGACATAGACGCAGCACCAATATTTAAATCACTTGCCGCCGTCATCTGGAAAACAGAATCCTCGATATACAAGCGGCTTATGCTATTGCCCTGTGCTACACGTCCAAGATTGGCGGTTGTGGTTCTTCCCGGAGCGGATATATTCTGCAGCCCACCGCCATTAAAAAGAAGTGTGGCGGTTTGAGAATTATTTAGAATATTTGTATTGTTACCATGCAGAACAAAATTTCCACGCAGTTCCAAAACAGAATATCCATATAATCCTATGGAAGAAGCTGTGCTTTGTAAGAATAGATCCCCTTGTACTACTACATGGGCATTATCCTGCAGGTAAAAAGTAGCGGACGTTGTTCCACAAGTGTCCTCTCCGGTTTTCGTTTGCAGTCTCAAGTCTCCGCCAATCTCCACATACGCTTGATTTAAAAACGATGTTACATCTGTGGAGAAAAAAAAGTCCCCATCGATAATCCAACGCCCTCTGATACTGTTAGACTGTGAAATCAGGTTGCTATCAACTACGTGCAATGTTTTCTCGTTATCTGTTATATTAACTACCTGAACATAACCATCTTTACCGATTATATCCGTATTATGCAGTAGGACAATGCCGTAGACTGGCGTATTAAGGCAGAGCCGGTTATTGGCGTTAGCCACCATGATGTTACCGAGTCTCGCTTTGGCATCTACACGTTCAAACGATATCTCCTGTTCATCTTCTCCTGTAAATAGAAGCATGCCTTCGTACGATACTCTTTTATAACGAAAATATGTATTCGTTCCTAGTTGTGTAAGGTTCCCTTTCAGTTCGAGCGTTCCACCATCGTGAAAGAGCCCATTAGAATCACTGATGCTCTGCGTATACATATCTCCGTGTACCAACATTTTCACATCATATCCCAGAACTAAAGAACCCGTTGTTTCTCCATACCCGCCGCCTTCCAATCGTTTCTGTATGCGAAGATCCCCCATGACTTCCACATTGCCAGCCAAGACGATATTCACATATCCTTCGATGATCATATCTCCGGTAATCAGATATTTTCCGGACAGCTCATTTCCGGCGATCATATTCCCGTCAATGGTAGCTAGGCAGCCATTGGTGGTACTGATTCCTGGTACTGTAACAAAACCGTATTTGCCTGTCAGCGTAATGTTATGCAGTAGGACAATGCCGTAGACCGGCGTATTAAGGCAGAGCCGGTTATTGGCGTTAGCCACCATGATGTTGCCGAGTCTCGCTTTGGCATCTACACGTTCAAACGATATCTCCTGTTCATCTTCTCCTGTAAATAGAAGCATGCCTTCGTACGATACTCTTTTATAACAAAAATATGTATTCGTTCCTAGTTGTTTAAGGTTCCCTTTCAGTTCGAGCATTCCACCGTCGTGAAAGAGCCCATTAGAATCACTGATGCTCTGTGTATACATATCTCCGTGTACCAGCATTTTCACATCATATCCCAGAACTAAAGAACCCGTTGTTTCTCCATACCCGCCGCCTTCCAATCGTTTCTGTATGCGAAGGTCCCCCATGACTTCCACATTGCCAGCCAAGACGATATTCACATATCCTTCGATGATCATATCTCCGGTAATCAGATATTTTCCGGACAGCTCATTTCCGGCGATCA
>JAEWSZ010000146.1 GCA_023397905.1 Bacillota bacterium
CCGATTCCAGCTGCGCTTTTTTGAGAATTTCCTCCGCCTGCTCTCCCGCCTTTTTGACATATTCATCAGCTTCAGCCCGGGCCTCCTGCAATATCCTGCTTCTGATTTTTTCAATTGCGGCCATGTCTGAAAACAATTCCTGCATATGGCCCTCCTTCCTATCCGACCTTTCCGATAATCAGTATTGAAACAATCAGGGCTATAATGGCAAACATTTCAGCCATGAGTATCAGCGTCAACGCACGGCCCATCGCCTCTCCGCGTTTGGCAATCATGTGCATTCCCGCCACTGTGATATGGCCCTGGTAAATGGCAGAAACCAAACCTACAACCCCTGTGGGGACAGCCGCCGCAAACAGCATCAGCCCGTCTTCGATACTGATGGCATTTCCGGAAATAACCTTGCCCATGATAAAAAATGCTACAACAAAGCCGTAAATGGCCTGTGTACAGTTTGTAGCCTGAAGCACCATAATGGAGCCGAACCTTCCAGGTTCCTCCGCAATAACTCCCGCTCCGGCCTGCCCGGCCTTTCCCATACCTATACAGGAACCCAGTCCCGCAATGATAAATGCCGTTGCCGCGCCCAATATGGCCCATATATTTCCCGACATTCCCAAAAACAAATCATTCACAATACTTTCCCCCTTCGATATAGATGAATTTAGTATTGGCTTTCAGCGGTTCAAAGGGAATCCCTCCTCCTTTGTAAAACCGGCCGAAAAATTCAATATACTGCAGTCTGCTGGCGTGAACATAAGCGCTCAGTACAGCAATTCCGAAATTCAGCACATGCCCTATGGCCATGACAAAAATGAAATAAATAATTTTTACAGGATTATCAAAACCGTTCATGCTGCCGATGTCATAAACAATATAGCCGATAACCGACGTAGCCAGGCTCAATGCCATCAGCCTGGAATAAGAAAGCACGTCGCTCATAAACTTGATCAGGTCGTAAAGCTTTGTCAATCCGGTCAGCAGCTTCATGAAAAAATTCTTCTGCTTTCTGCCCTGCGTGCACACAATAACAATACCTCCTGCAACAAGCATATAAGTTCCCCAAGCCGCCAGTTCTCCGACCATTTCAGTTCCGTCCCCAAATACAAGGGGAAGAACAAACAGTACAAAGCCTGTGAAAAACACATACCAGACGGCCACATCCAGAATAATATCGAGATATTTTTTTTGCTTGAAAAGATTATAGCCTTTGACTCCAAGCCCGGCATATATGTGAATTATTCCGAAAAGCAGGGTCCAATATAAAAATCTTTCAGGATTTTCTATAGGGTTGATCCACAGATAATATTCCGACATGGCGGGAATCCCGAACCATCCTCCAAAGAGAATCCCCCAGAAAACAGTTGAAAATCCGCAGTACTGAATAAGTTTGATAAATCTGTGCATCCCCTCTTCCAGCCAGTAACCGGACAATATAAATGAGGAAGCCGCAATCATGATAAGACCGTATATGACATCCCCCATCATCAGGCCGTAAAACAGGATGAAAAACAGGGCAGTTATAAAATTAGGGTCGGTTTCCCTGGGGGAAGGCAGGCTGTACATGCCGGTCACAGCCTCCACCGTTCTGCCGATTCTGTTATTATTCAGCAATACCGGATATTCTTCATCAGGTTCAGGATTTCTAACCTGTACCGCACAATCCCACCTGTCGTGAAAATATCCTGTAACAGACCCGGCGATCTCCTCCGGAATCCACCCCTCCACCATAAAGGTGCATCCTGTCCTTCCCAGATTTTTATAGCTCCTTTTTCTGTCCCTTTCCATCAGGAGAAAGTCATACAGCGTTTCCAGCTTTTCCAGCCCGGCCGCATGTTTTTCCATACTTTTTTCACATTCTTTATATTTCCCGTCCAGTTCTTCTATTTCCATCTGTGCACGGCGGATATTATCCTCCGCGGTACCTTCCAGTTCCCTGAAAACCACCCTGTTGAAGTCAAAATCCTTAAGCACGCTTTCCACCGCTCCCAGAGACTCCATATGATATATCATGCATATATACATATGTTCATGATCTCTGCTCAGGGCTTTGGAATAACATTCGCACTCCTCTTCCAACTGTTCTTTCAATTTTTCCATTCCGGTCCTTGCTGGAATATACCCTGTCAGGATGCCTGCAAACCTGGTTCCCGCTTTTTCCAGCGGTATATCCAGCGCCGTCCAGGGATTGAGATATTCAATCAGATTACTGCATTTATTTCTTTCAAGCTTTAAATGATTCATCTGCCTTTCACATTCTTCAACATCACGTGCAATATTCCAGACCTGCTCCCGCTCTGCCAGTATCATTTCATAATTTTCCCTGGAGATCCTCCTGCGTGAGGGAATCAGTTTTCTTCCCCGGTGGTCATATGGGTCCAGGTGTTTCAGGATGGCTTCAACTTTTCCTATGTTCTCTTCCAGAACCAGAATCTCCCGGTGGTTATCCTCCGTATGTACTTTGCTCTCCTCAAGGTCCAAACTCCCGTAGGAGCCCACATCTGAGATATGCATTACCCCCAGTTCCATCAGCTCCCTGAGTATGTCCTCCCTGTCAAAGTTCAATCCAATCAATGATACTTTGCTCAATGCAATCACAGACATACTTGCTCACAATCCTTTCTACAATCATTTGAGCTGTTTCATCAAGCTTCCGGCCCGCATTTTCTGAAATCCGGGCGCTTTCCAGCTTCACCTCCTTCCATGCGGCTTCAATAAGCATTTCCGTCTTTTGCCGGGATTGTTCCAGAATGATCTCAGCCTGATCTCCGGCAGCTTTTTCTGCCCCCCGGATCAGCTCAGAGCCTTCTTCCTTTGCAGCAGCCAAAATCCGGACGCCCTCTTCATGGGACTTTTTCCGGATCTCATCCGCCTCGTTTTCAGTTTGGATAATTGTGTTCAGCAACTCTATGGACAAATGTTCACCTCCTTTACTCAGTTACGGCTATGCAACAGACACTGCATGTCTTTTCCGCAAATAGATTCAAGCATTTGTATTGTAGAAACAGTTAAATAATATCTTCCCATTTTCAGGCAGCCGTTTTAGAAATCCGCAGCATTGCCGTCAATGGCAATACAGCCGGTTTTTCTGCCCTGCAGACTCCCTGCCCAATCCTGCTCTGCAAAATCGGGCGTTATTATTTACCGTTCCTAAATTTATCAGATTTATTTTTTATTTTGACAAGTCAATTATCATTGGCTTGATATGGATATAGATTTTAAATGTAATTGACTTATGGATTTCAACATTAAAATATGAAAAAATATTTTTACATAAAATAACAAAATTATTATTTATCTTAATATTAACCTATTTTGGCTTAATTATCAAGAAATAATTGAATTTAATTAAAAAAAATCATATTTCCTTCGTTTATATGGTTTAATCTCGTCCGATCTAGCCCAATCTTTTCTTGACTTTCATGGTTTTAGCATGAAACTTTTTTATTCTAAAAAAGGGGTTGCAAAATAAGATAATTTTGCAACCCCTCTTAAGACTTTAATATTAAACCCTTTTTTAATTTATTCGTCCACCGCCGCCTACAGCCGGGAGGTATTTTACTGCTACTTTATCACTGTGAGCCCACCCATATACGGCTGCAGGGCCTTCGGAATATTTACGGTTCCGTCCTCGTTCAGGTTGTTCTCCAGGAAAGCGATGAGCATTCTGGGCGGAGCCACTACGGTATTGTTCAGCGTATGAGCGAAATATTTGCCGTTTGCGCCGTCAACCCGTATTTTCAACCTGCGCGCCTGGGCATCTCCCAGGTTGGAACAGCTTCCGATTTCAAAATATTTTTTCTGTCTGGGAGACCAGGCCTCCACGTCCACGGATTTTACCTTCAGGTCGGCCAGATCGCCCGAACAGCATTCCAGAGTCCTCACGGGTATGTCCAGTGAACGGAACAGGTCCACGGTGTTCTGCCACAATTTATCGTACCAGAACATGCTGTCTTCCGGCTTGCAAACTACAATCATCTCCTGTTTCTCAAACTGGTGTATCCTGTAGACGCCTCTCTCTTCAAGGCCGTGGGCGCCGTTCTCCTTTCTGATGCAGGGGGAGTAGCTGGTCAGGGTCTGAGGCAGAGTACTTTCGGGAAGTATTGTATCAATGAATTTACCGATCATGGAATGCTCGCTGGTTCCTATTAAATACAGGTCCTCGCCTTCAATCTTGTACATCATCGCATCCATTTCGGCAAAGCTCATAACACCTGTCACCACTTCGCTTCTGATCATAAACGGAGGGATGCAATATGTAAATCCCCTCTCTATCATGAAGTCTCTGGCATAGGAGATCACAGCGGAATGCAGCCTTGCCACATTTCCCATCAGGTAATAAAATCCGTTGCCTGCAACTTTTCTGGCGCTTTCCAGATCAATGCCGTTCAATTTTTCCATGATCTCAGTGTGATAGGGTATTTCAAAATCAGGTACGGCAGGCTCCCCATAGCACTGGAGCTCAACGTTTTCACTGTCGTCTTTTCCTATGGGAACACTGGGGTCTATTATATTTGGAATAGTCATCATGATGGTCCTGACCTTTTTCTCAAGCTCATCCTCTTTGACTTCCAGCTGAGCCAGCTGTTCGGCGGCCTCGTTGACCCTCTTCTTCATTTCTTCGGCTTCTTCCTTTTTGCCCTGGGCCATCAGGCCCCCGATCTGTTTCGACGTCTTGTTTCTGTCGGCTCTCAGTGCTTCCGCCTGCTGCTTCGTGTTCCTCAGCTCAATATCCAGCGCAATTACCTCGTCGACCAGGCCCAGCTTTTTATCCTGAAACTTGTTTCTTATGTTCTGCTTTACAATTTCGGGATTTTCCCTTAAAAATTTCAAGTCTAACATGACTTCCCTCCTGAATTTAGAAAATATATTGTTTTAGTCAACCACACCAGGCCGAAAAGTTAAGGTTTCAACCGTAATTGACTTAATGGGTTACCTTTAAAATAAAAAAACTTCCATCCCGTAAATCACTGGGACGAAAGTATTCCGCGTTGCCACCCAAATTGCCGGCTGCAAATACAGCCAACCACTCAAATACGGTAGGATAAAGGTTACCAGCCCTCCGGCTTTTCAACGGAAGCTCAAAAAGTGGATGGATTTAACATCTCACCGGTTTGCACCAGCCACCGGCTCTCTGAAGAAATTTATAAATCCTAGCTTTTGTCATCGCAATTAATGTTATTATGCATAATTATATATACTTTTATTCCAATTTTCAAGCAGAAACTTGCAGGAAGGCAAAACCTTTAACAAACATTCCAAAATGCAATGACTTGATAACCGGTTTAATATATGGGAAATCTTAAATATATTTTTGCAATTACAGCTTAACCGGTTTTAAAATTCCATTTTCATCAGTGGCTTCAATACTGAATTCATATGTTTTAAGGTCCGCGTTCAAAATGGATTTCTGATTCCCATTTGTCCTGGTAATGCACAATACATGTTCGCCTGTCAATTCACACGAAAAGTCTCCGTCAAAACTGCCGTGATTATTGCGGAACGACATTAGATCCCTGAGCTTCACCACAACGGGACGGTGTTCAAAATTGAATGCGACTTCCTCTTTCGTATAATAATGGCGGTTTATATTTCTGCCCTCTTTTGTGCGCTCAAGCAGTTCCAGATCATTTTCTCCCGCCAGCATACCCACATAATACACCTGAGGTATCCCTGGAGCGAAAAACTGGATGGCTCTCGCCAGAAGGTAGGCTTTGTCGTTGTTTCCCAGTGCTGAGTAATAGCTGCAGTTTATCTGGTAAATATCCAGGTTGTTGTATGCTTCGGAACTGTATTTCCTTTTGACATTGGCTCCCTTTTGGTATAAAAGTTCTTTTGTCTCCTCAATTTCTTCCGGGCTCAGCAGGTCCGCAACATCTACCACTCCTATGCCGTCGTGAGTATCCAGTGTTGTCATCTGTTTTCCGGGGCAAATATCCAGCCATTGCTTTAAACGTTCTCCCCGGTGGGTATAGAGTGCGTGTAGCATAAGCATTGGAAGTGCGAAATCATATACCCAGAAACCTTTTTCAGCGATTTTCATCTGAATGGAATAGTGTTCATGTATTTCAGGAAGTATCTCCACCCCGTATGCCTTAACAATTTTCTCTATATCGTAGAGCAGCTCCCATATTTCCGGCTCTATGAAAAAGCAACTGGTATCCGGCTTTTTCACCGCATAGGCAAAGGCATCCAGGCGTATGATGGCGGCACCGTTTTCACACATGAATTTCAAAGTGCTTTGAATAAATTCTTTTGTCGCAGCCTTATTGATGTCCAGATCAATCTGCTCCTCACTGAAGGTACACCATATCTGTTCCTTCGTGCCGTTGGCAAATTCCACCTCCACACAGGGCGCTTTTGGTTTTCTCTTGTAGATTTTATCTATTTGTTCAGCCGTAGGCCCCCCATTCTCCCAGAATTCCTTATATCTGATGAAAAAATCCTTATATTGTGAGGTATCTCCTTTTTCTTTAAAATCTTTAAAATATTCGGATTTTGCAGAAATATGGTTTACCATAAAATCGTACATCAGATCATATTTATTTCCGAGGCGGATCAAGTCCCCGAAACCGCCAAAACTTTTTTCCACCTCATCATACCGCATTGGAGCGAAGCCCCTGTCCCCGGAAGACGGGAAAAAGGGGAGAATATGAATCGCCCCGATGGCATCTCCGTAATATTTATCTACAATATCTTCCATTTCCTTAAAATTGCTTCCCAGACTGTCACCATAGGTTATAAGCATGACCTTGTTTTTCATTTGTCCTCCATGTCCCTTATGCGCAGAAGTAACCCTCGCCGGCGGCTCCAATTGTTTGGCATATCTGAAATATTCCGTAGCGAAGGCTTTCAACCGTAATTGGCTTCGGTAAGATTATTTTGTTGTCCAAACCTGGGTTTGCGTTTTTATTTCCCTGTTTGGTTCAGCAAGCGCTTTATCCATTGTTAAAGAGATATACATATCCTGAAGTGCCTCGGCCAGCGAATAAAATTCCGTGCCGGATTCCAGGTATTCCCCCATTTTCAGCATGCATGAGGCAACCGCTATTTCATCATCATTCAGCCTGGCATTAATAAACGGCGTCTTATATACAAACCTCTCACCCAGCATGATTCCATAGTGGGTCCATTCCTGATTGTTATACTTGCCCAGATCGATACGTTCCAGGGTCTGGGTCACAGGTATATTTTCCTCTGTCAGATAACGTATTGTCAGATCGTCGATCTCTCCGCGTACTCCCTGTATGGTAAGCTGGCGCGTACGTATAAAGGAATGGTATTGTGCAGGATCGGAAAAGTCAAAGAATGCCGTTTTTCCGTTTTCAAATTCAAGCGTAAGCCTGTCCCGGGGACATGAGAATATTTCACCGTCGTATGCCATCCCTTCCCGCCCATAGGTTTCCGTAACATCAAAGTGGTATCTTTTACCGGATATCGTGCAATTGCCATATCCGGCCTCCAGGTATTTTCTGATTATGCTTACGCCATGGTAGCCATGAAGTGAAGATATGTTGATATTTTCAACCCGTCCTATAAGCCCGTCCTTTATGACCTTATTCCAGGCCGCGTACAGGGGCTGCAGAAAATACTGTTCCGCTATCTGAATCTTTCCTTCGTACTTCCTGCAATTTTCCCAGAGCTGAACCAACTCTTCCAGGCTCTCTCCCGGCGGTGTTTCACACAGCACCGGAATTCCGCTTTGGAACAGTTTCGCCAGATAACCGCTGGCAACGCCCCGTTTTACAGACAGCACCACATAATCAGGAGCTTCTTTTATAAGCTCCTCCAAAGAATTGACTACCTTGACTCCAAACTTTTTTGAAAATTCATCGCCTTTTTGTCTGTCCCTTATTAAAACCGCGGCCAAATCAAATTTTTCAGGTATGGCTTTGGCAATACGGATATAAAACTCCGCCCTCCAGCCGGAACCGATAAGCCCTATTTTTTTTCTTTCCATTATGACAGTCTCCTTTATGGTACGTTATAGCCTCTGGATGCCGCAAGTATCCTGTACCACTCATCGTAGTCAAGCTTTAATTCCAGTGCGTCCACAGCTTTTTTTATGCGTTCTGTATTCATGCTTCCGGTTATTGCGGCAATTTTGACAGGATGAACAAAAAGCCAGGCATAAATGACAGTGTCAATTGAAGTACCATGCTCCCCGGCAATTTCACCAAGAGTTTCCCTCAGCCTTTCCGACTGCGGGTCCGTGTCTTTGAACAGGCTTCCTCCGCCCAATGGCGACCAGGACATCAAGGGCATTTTTCTTGTGAATGCATCGTCAGTCACTCCATTAAAGAAATTATCCGTATTCTTTACCGACAATTCCATCTGATTAGTTGCTATGGGTATGTTTAAAAAGCTTTGGAGCATCGCGACCTGAGAAGGCATAAAATTTGAGACCCCGACACTCAGAACCTTCCCGGATTTTACAAGCTGTTCCAGTGCTTCAGCCGTTTCGGCCGGATCTGCCAGCGGGTCTGGACGGTGCACAAGCAGCAGGTCCAGATAATCGGTTCCCAGGTTTTCCAGAGACTTATCGACTTCCTTAAATATTTCTTTTTTTGATGAATCATAATAAATGACTTTATTGTTGTTAACGCCCGGAAGGACAATTCCGGCCTTTGATATAAGTTTTATTTTTCTCCGCAATTCAGGTTTTTTCCTCAGAACACCGTCGCCAAAAAGTTTTTCACAGCTGTAATAGCCATACACAGGCGCGTGATCAAAGCTGGTGATTCCAAACTCAATACATTGCTGTACAAAATTCAGCAGCTGTTCTCCCTCCATGCCCGCGTCCTTCGCTCTCATGCATCCCACTACAATCTTTGATATTTCCAGTGTTTCGGTTAATTTTATAAATTCCATATGAACCCCTTCTTTTTTTGTATATTATTGTGTGTTTCAGCAGCTATTCCTTTATTCCGCCGGCAGTCAGGCCAGCGATAATTCTTTTTTGAAAGACCAGCACCAGTATTATCAGCGGAACCGTGACTATTACCGAAGCTGCGGCCATATCCCCCCAGGGAAGTTCATAATTGCTTGGGAACAGGGAAATGCCTACGGGTACTGTCCTCATTCTGTCATTGGTCATAAAAGTTAAAGCGTATATATATTCGTTCCAGGAATTGATAAATACCAGCAGGGCTACGGAAAAGGTAGCCGGTTTTATCAGAGGAAGCATTATCAGGAAAAAAGTCTTCAGCCTGGAACATCCGTCAATTGCCGCCGCCTCTTCAAAGCCTTTTGGAAGCTGGCTGAAAAAGTTTGTAAGAAGCCATATGGCAAGGGGCAGCGCAAAGGTTATATAAGGGAGTACCAAACCCGCATAGGTATTTAATAATTTAAAATTTTTCAAAATAAGATAAAGCGGGCTCAAAGTCGCAATTGTCGGAAACATTGATATGCTTAAAATAGCCATAAGCAGAAACTTCTTCCCCTTAAAACGCAGCCTTGCAAGCGAATATGCCGCAGACGCACCTATAATAATGCTCAGAACTGTTGTAACCGATGAAACTATAGCGCTGTTTAACAGATAGAGTCCAAAGGGATGCTTTTCAAAAACATTAAAATAGTACTGCGTATATATTTTGCTGGGAAACCACACCGCAGGTATTGCTGCAATCTCCGAAAGGGGTTTTACGGAAGTGAGAAACTGCCAGACAAAAGGCAGTAATATCAGCCCCACAAAAGCCAGAACAAATACATAAAATATTGTATTTTTAAAAACAAGAACTCCTTTTTTATTCATATTGGTCTCCATTTCCATGATAGCGGGATAAATACCCTGACAATATCTGTTCCTTAGAAATCTGTTAATTTATCGCCCAAAAGCCTCATATAAATCATACTGATGATAAATACCACACCGAATATCAGGACTGCCATTGCGGAGCCGTATCCAAAATCCAGAAATTTCATCAGATTGTTATAGGCGTAGACAGATACACTCTCTGTTTTATTGGCTCCGCCCGTCATAACAAATATCAGGTCAAAAACCCGGAATGCGTCCAGCGTCCTGAACAGCAATGCTACCAATACAGTATTTTTTACCATGGGAAGAGTAATTCTGCAAAATCTTTGAATTATATTTGCACCATCTATTCTGGAGGATTCATAAAGTTCATCCGGAACCATCTGAAGTCCTGCCAATATGAGCAGAGCTATATACGGCGCAGTTTTCCATACGTCGGTTATGACGAGTGCCATAAAAGACCCGTTTGAAGTGCTCAGCCACGCCTGATATTTATCGATCACACCTATTTTTAATAAAACATCGTTGAACAGGCCATATTGATCATTATATATAAATTTCCACATAAGAGCCGATACAGATGTAGGTATAGCCCATGGAACAAGAATTGCCGCTCTTACAAGGCCTCTGCCTTTAAAACTGTTATTCATGACCAGTGCCGCCCCAAAACCCACAATAGCTTCAAGCGCAACAGTTGTCACAGTAAATTTCAAAGTGAAAAGAATCGACGTGATTGCCCTTTTATCATGAAATATTTTAGAATAATTCTCCAGACCGATCAGCGGGAATCCGCTGCTGGGATCTGTAAGCACCATTTCGTGCAGACTCAGCCAGAAAGTTCTCAAAATAGGATACACTGCAATAATCAACAAAATTACAACTGCCGGCAGCATCATAATCCAAGCATCTCTTGCTTCTGTTTTTTCCAAACTCCGATATGCCGTTTTTCTCATTGTCTACCTCCTAAAATATGAGATGCCGTTTTTTCTAAAAAAATCCTGACCCGGTTCAATAGATGAAAACTTCAAAATAAGATCGGCTTGTGACCATTTATCCATTCAATTAAAGCTTTTCGCTATCAAACCGGGGCCGGTATGACTATTTTTCATTTATGACTTTTAAGCTTGCCTTTTAGGTGAAAAGTTTATTTGCTCAATTCCTCAAGCTCGGACTGAAGCTTATCCAGGGCCTGCTTTACATCCAATTCGCCCGTAAGCGCCTGGTGTATATTTCTCTGGATCGCATCGGAGGTTTTTGCATATTTAGGTGACATAGGTCTTGATTTTCCGCCCTGTATAACATTGTAGAAGTCTTTATAGAACGGAATAGTCTTCAATATATCCTCATCCTGGTAAATAGCTTTTAGAACAGGAGGTTGAGCAGCAATCAGCGTCATTTGCTTTTGAGTGTCATGGCTTGACATGTATTTTAAAAATTCGGCTGCGGCTGCCTTATGTTCAGCATCAATATTTTTGTTTATTACAAGATCCAAACCTCCAAGGCACGAATGCCCTTCCGTTCCTTTTGGCCCTATGGGAAGAGTGGTGGCCTCAACCTTACCGGCAACCTTTGAACCTTCTTTATTTGCGGTGTTCCAGAATCCGGACCAGTCGCGGATAAATAAGGCCTTTCCGTCCAGGAATACCTGCTCGCTTTCTGTCTCCGTATACGTAGTCACACCATTTGGAGCATATTTATCAACCAGGGTTTTCATAATATTTGTGGCTTCAACATTATTCTCCGAATTGACTATTGGTTTACCTCCGGCATCCAAAACGTCTCCGCCGTTGTTCCAGAGATATTCCACCCAGTTGCACACCAGAGCTTCCGACTGTGCAGCCTGAAAATCCGCCGTATATTCTATGCCGTTCACGCCCTTTGCCTTCTCTGCAAGCTGCATCCAGCCGTCGTATGTTTTGGGTACTTCCGCACCCAGCTGGTCAATAACATCCTTGCGGTAGAACATGGCGCTTGCATTGGTAAACCACGGGAAAGCCACCAGTTTCCCATCATAGGTTGCCCCGGCTATAGTTCCGGAAAGATATTGATCCTGTGTTGACTTGTCAAAATAGCTGTCCAGCGGCTCCAGCCATCCTGCTGCCGCGAATTCCGCAACGTATACAACATCCAACGCCATGACATCAACGCTTGTATCGCCGGATGCCAGCTTGTTGACGAAATCGTCATGAACAGCATTTGCATCCTGGGGAAGGATAACCGTTTCCACATGGACCTTATTCTGACTTGAGTTGAATGTGTCCACGATTTTCTGAGTGGGCTGCCCTACACCCTGGTCAAATGAAAAACGGATGTTAACCGGTTTCCCGGCGTTTTGCGCACTGCCTGATGCATTTGTCGCGGACTGAGAGCTTTCACTTTGTGTGCCGTTTCCGCAAGCAGCCAGTGTAAATGCCATAACTGCCGCCACCAGAAGCGATATAACTCTTTTACCTTTTACATGTACCATTTTTTTCTCCTCCATTAAAATATTGTATTTTGCTAATCCCCTAAGGGAATGAAGCCTTTAGGAAAAGGTTTTCCCGTTTGTTAAAAATTGAATAGATTGCAAAATACAATCTATTCATATTATTTGATTTTATATTTGTTTAATACTGTTTCTTCTAATAATTTTATGCGGCAGATAATAGGTTTTGGGAAGCAGTATCTTTTGACCGTTCATCAGTTTAAACAACTCCTTCGCGGCTTTCTCCCCTTCCGCAAAATATGAGATCCGCACTGTTGAAAGCTCAGGTGTGAAATACATCGCATACTCCGAATCATCAAAACCCATTATTGAAATGTCATCCGGTATTTTTATCTTTGCACTTTTCAGGAACCGCATGGCTCCAATTGCCATTAAATCACTGCATAGCATAATGGCTGTCGGCAATTGGCTGTTTTCCTCATATATTTTTTTCATGCATTCATAACCCGACTCAAATGTAAAATTTCCGTGTTCTATATACGAATCAGGTACTTCGATGCCGTTGTCCCGGAGTGCCGACTGGTAACCCTGCAAACGCTTCTTCCCCGAGGAGTAGTCATGTTTCGGCCCTGAAACAAAGGCAACTTTTTTATGCCCGTTTGAAATCAGGAAGGAAACCGCATCATACGTAGCCTTTATATTATCGTGAACAACCGTAGGTATTATTCCTTCACTGGCAGAGGCTTCCTGGGTAACGAGTACCACAGGATATTCCTTTTCTTTCATTTTCCCAATCAGTGTATCGTTGACATCAACTCCGGCGAACAACACCCCGTCGATACTTTTGTCCGAAAGAACCTCCAGGAGTTCTATTTCCCTATCCTGGACCCCTCCTGACTCGCACACCATTAAAGTATAATCCATCTGCTGGCAGACGCTGTTTATACCTTTTGTCAACGATCCGAATACCGGATTTGAAATATCCGGTATAACAATCCCTATCATTCTTGTCTGTTTTGTAACAAGGCCCCTGGCCAAAGAATTGGGTTTAAAATTATTCTTCTTAATAATGTCATAAACCCTTTCACGAAGCTCAGGACTAACAGCCTTCGTATTGTTAATTACTCTGGAAACCGTAGCTTTAGACACATTTGCTTCTCTAGCGATGTCCTCTATTGTGACTGCCATATACTCCTCCGATATAATCCGGGAAAAGGTTTTCCTTGTTGTGATTTCATAATATCATATTCTGCAATGTTAAGTCAATAATTATTATTTTATTTATGAGAAATGGTTTAAAATATGCAAAGTACCTGAAAACTTCAATCTATAACATGGTGCCTGTACCACTTGTCACCGCGCAGGCGCACAAGGAAAATGGTACCCCTCACTCCCCACTCCAGGTTCATGGCCAGCCACACGCCTATAATTCCAAGGGGCGTCATGATTCCTAAAATATAGCCCAGTACTACCCGGACCAGCCACATTGACAGCATTGAAGCAACCGAGGTGAATTTTGAATCCCCCGCAGCCCTTAGGGCGGCCGGAATCATAAAGCTGAACGACCATATGAGTATCTGGAAAATCGAGTGTATGAACATTATGATAAAGATAGTGTGCTTGATCTGCTGGGGAGGATGGTACAGTGAAACCAGCGGATGGAACAGAAACAGGATCAGCGCCGCTATTATTGTAAATGAAGCTGAGGACATGACAATAAATGAGCGGGTGAATTTCCTTGCATCATCAACATTGCGCCGTCCCATACACTGTCCTACTACGGTAATAAGAGTGATTGAAAGCGAATTTCCAGATATCTGAAACAGGCTGGCAAGGGACCCGCTGATGGCGTTAACCGCCATGGCATATGTGCCAAGTGTCACAATAAAGGTCTGGGTCAGGATCTTGCCCCCGTTAAAAAACATCTGCTCCGCGGCAAAAGGAAGGCCCACAAAAAATATTTTTTTAAGTATGGACCAGTTGAAATGCAAGGTGTCCCTGAGTGAGAAATGCACCGGGGTGTCAAGCACCGTCAGATATACCACTGCCAGAATACCGGCCGCATATCTGGCAATATTCAAGGAAATTACCATTCCAAGCACGCCCATATGCAGGATATTTATAAATAAAAAATTCAGCGCCACATATAAAAAATTCATGAAAAAGGAAAGTACAAGAGAAGACTTTGTCTCGCCCACTCCCCTGAGCGCCCCGCACACGGCTTCCTCCGTGGCAATGCCGCAATAGGAAATGCAGCTCCCGATCAGATATATCTTTGCATTGCTGAAAACATCGGCTTCGGCATTTCCGAACAGCATCTTCAGGGTAGGTCCGTGAAATATAACGGCAAGCAGTGTTATGACAAGGGCAAAAAGAAAGACCGCACTGACATTGCCCGCCGCCGCTTTTGAAACCATCTTGTTGTTTTCGTTCCCCTTGTATTGGGCTACAACCACAGTTCCGCCGGTCGAAAGAGCTATAAAAACACTTACAAGAAAGATGTTGAGCGAATCCACCATACTTACCGCACTTACGGCGGCCATCCCCGAGGAACTGATCATTGCCGTATTCAGGATATTCAGCCCGAAAACAAAGGCCTGATCCACCAGAACCGGCAGAAATATGGCCAGGATCTTGTGATAATCGATGGAATCCCCGGAAAGGTGCCTTTCGAGAAACGGTTCCAATTTGTTATGCTGTTTTGTAGTAACCATTCAATCACGACTTTTCGCTAAAAATATTATGCTGCATAATTCAGTATAACTGCATGGGGTCTTCCAAAAACGCATGAACAATTCCGCTCCGCAGCTTATTCCTATTTATCTATAATTTCACTCAAGCTATTTCCCCAACAACAAAAAAGAGAACCCCGCACTCCGTACGGCGCACCCTATCCTTCACATAGTACTTTCTATGATTTATTTTCCAATTATACCATGTTAATTTACAAAATACAATTAAAGCCTGTCCGCACATTTTTAATTGAAATTAACGGCAAAATGTGAATAGGGTTTTAACAGTCTGTGTCCTTTTCCGGGCTGAAATACGGTTTTCCTGCCAGCTTCAGGTTTGGGCGGATCTCATTTTTATTTACAAAATAAATTCCGGCGGCGGCGCAAAAAACCGACAGGATAATATTTATTGAAAAAATACTCTCCCCCAGGATAAGCCATGACAAAACCGTCCCGAAAATCGGCATAAGCGAATTGAATATGGTGATCCTGCCCACATTATTGTATTTTAAAAGTACTGTCCACAGAGCAAAGGTAACCGCCTGAGATACAATCAGGTAAAGCAGCACCCCGGCACCTTCCCCGCTGACCTGCTTAAAGCCTGCGCCCATTCCCACAGCCGCCAGCAGGATCATTATCCCGCCCAGAAGCATTTGATATCCTGCCAGAACGAAAGCATCCATTTTGCCGGCGGTTTTTTTATTCATATTTGTTCCAATGGCGTAAAATACCGCTGAAAGCAGCAATATCCCATCTCCCATAAAGGAAATATTAAAATTTCCGGCCCCGTTAAGACTGAAGATCAAGACGCTGAAAAATCCCAGTGCACACCCCGCGGCAATCCTCCATGTCATTTTTTCGGCCCTGTTATAAAAATGAGAAAAAATGATGGCAAAATAGGTTCCCATACCGTACAGTATGGACCCTTTGGTGCCGCTTGTATTGGCCAGGCCCACATAGCAGAAAATCCCCTGCAAAAATGTGAGAACAACGGCCAATAAAATGATACCTTTCCATTCCTCTTTTTGAGGCTTTATCCATTTACGGTTTAAAATTGCCGCGCCCAGAATAATGAGACCGCCCGCCATAGCGGTTCTTATTCCCCCGAACAGGATTATTTCTCTGATATCCTGATTTGAAATCCCAAATAACTTATATCCTATTTTTATTGCGGGATAACCGCTTCCGGAAACAAGATTGAACAGAACGGCGCCCAGACTGACATTGCGTATATTTGTGAAGAATATTTGCTTTTTATCCATCATCGGCTTCCTTTTGAGTTATTTATATACGGCCCGGCTATGAATGCAGTATCTCTTTCATTGCCTTTATAAAGGTTTCGTTCTGTTCTTTCTTCCCGATAGTGATCCTGGCGCAGGGAAAATTTCCCCGTATGAGAACGCCGCATTTCTTCACCGTCTGTTCGGTCAAAAGCCGGGGATCGATGCCGCAGTCAAAATAAATAAAATTGGTGGCCGAAGGGTATACTTTGCACCCCAATGCCCTGAGCTCTCCGGTCAGATAGCTTTTCCCCTCACCGGTCAGCTTCAGCGTAAGCGCCTTGAATTCCTCGTCCTTTATGGCAGCGGCAGCGGCGGCAATCGCCAGGCTTCCCGGTGCGTATGGTTCCAGATCCCTGCTCAGATAGGAAATAATTTCAGGATTTGAAATCACATAACCCATACGGTAACCGGCCATGCCATATATTTTTGAAAAAGTCTGAACCACTATGAGATTCCTTTTTTCTGTAATATAAGGCACCATGCTGGGAATGTCCTCTTCCGCAAAATGGACATAGGCTTCGTCTACCATAACAAACACATGGGGAGGTATACGGTCCAGGAAGTCCAGTATTTCCCATGTACTCATGTAAATCCCCGTGGGATTGTTGGGATTGCATAAAATAATCAGCTTTGTCCTTTCCGTTATTTGTTCCAGTATGCCGTCAAGGTCTATTTTCAGCCCTTCCCCCATGGGGATTTCCATAAGCCTGGCGCGGCTTTTATATACGATATTGTAATAAGCCGGATAAGTGAGCTCCGGGATTATCATCTCATCCCCCGGCCGCAGCAGTACTTCACCTGCCATGCTGAGAGCCGCTGTTGCGCCGTGGGTGAGCAATATCTGATTTTCTCCGATCCCCAGCCCCCCGCACAGATTTTCCACCAGGTCTGTGGAGGCCGGATCCGGATAATAATTTCCCTGCCCGGCTGCTTCCTTTACCGCAGCCATAGCCATTTCTGAAACACCGAAGGGATTTTCATTTGCGGACAGCTTGTCTATTTTTTGAAAGCCGCTGATTTTTTTCGCGGCGGAGACAGATATCCCACCCATTTTATAAGGGAGTTCCTCCCTTGCAAATTCATTTATCAAATGCTTTATCATTTTTACCCCCGTCTACTGCCAAAGCAGGACAAATTTCATAAAATCCGCATTACATTTGCAGTTCCTTCATCATCCTATACACATTTCCGGCGCACATTTTTTCTATCTGCCCGGCCGTAAACCCACGCCGTCCCAATTCCGCCTGCAATTCCTCCAGGGGCAGCCTGTCCGAGCCTATGGCAACGCAATCCTCTCCCCCGGTACGGTAAAGATACACAATATGCGCCATCATGTCCTCCCATGTGAATTCCGTGCCTCCGGGCTTCAGATATCCGGCCCAGGGATTTATACCTATAACCCCTCCTCTGCCGGCCAATAACCGGATTATCTCATCGCTCAGGTTCTGGTTGTTGGCGCACAGTGCCTTTGCATTGGAATGGCTTGCCAGAAACGGCCTCTTTGTGTGACGTATCAGATCAAAGCAGCTTTTTTCAGGCAAATGGGATATATCAATCAGCATGTGCAGCTCTTCCATTTTTTCAACAATCTCAATACCGGTCCGGGTTATCCCTCCGCAGTTGCTTATTTCATTGGGCATATTCCAGGTGAGGGTCAGCATGCGCAGCCCCAGCCGGTATAGCTCTTCCAGCTTGCGGACATCTCCTTTTAAGACAAATCCGTCTTCAATGGAAAAGAGTATTGCCTTTGCCTCATTTTGAAATGCGGCCTGCAGGTCTTTGTAACATGTGACCATCCGTATACCCTGTTTTTCCTCCATAATCCTCCGGAAGCCGGAAATCCTGTTTTTGCAGGCTTCAAAAGGGTCTTCTTCTGCAGTCCTTTCTATAAAGACAGAAAGGACATTAAAGGAATAGGACAACCGCATAATTTCCTCATACAGGCACTCTTCGCCTGCTGTGCTTCCGTTTGCAGTATCTTGGCCTGACGTACTTTTATCCATAGTACTTTTATTTGCAGTACTTTCATTTGCCGTGTTTCCTTTTCCGGGACTGTTGAGGATATCGTTATGTAAATTTGCGCCGTACATTTATGCCCTCCCGCTTTGAAACGGCTGCTCACCCGGCATCAGGCATATCAGGCTTCCCGTTTCAATTTTTATTTCTCAGCTTATGACGCTCACCGGCTTTCCCGAAAGGTAGGAAGCGTAATTGTCTATTGCCATCCGGATACCCCTCAGCGAAGCTTCCTTTGTCATCCAGGCTATATGCCCTGTCACCCGGCAGTAGGGATTCAGCATAAGCGCCCCAGGAACTGCGGGAGGCTCCTCCCTCATGACATCTATGCCCGCCGCGTACACCTTTCTGCTGTTCAGGGCTTCTGCAAGGGCTTCCTCATCAATCAAAGCGCCTCTGGCTGTATTCAGGATAATTACTCCGTCTTTCATCCCGGCGATCTTCTCACGGTCTATGAGATTTTCGGTTTCTTTTGTAAGAGGGCAGCTCAGTGAGATAATGTCCGACCGTGCCATCAATTCCTCCATGGAGCACTGCTCTATGAAGCCGTACTCCTCTCCTGACTTTTTGTTCCTGCTGTAGGAAATCACCTTCATACCCATCCCCGCCGCCATTTTTGCAAAGGCAAGGCCTATGGCACCAAGTCCTATAATCCCCACGGTTTTGTCAAAAAGCTCGATCTGCCGCGAAAAGGACTTTACATACGGGGTTTTATCTTCCTGCAGCCAGTACAGCTTTTTCAGATAATCATTCTGCATTCCGGTGTTATGGCAGATATCCAGCAGCAGTGCCATGGTATACTGTGCAATGGTGATATCGCCGTATATGGTGTTTGTAACGGTGACGCCAATTTCCTTTGCTGCCTGTTTGTCAAATTCCTGGTATCCGTGGGACACGGTTGCAATATATTTCAGTCCGGGATGCTTTTCGAAAAATTGTCTGGTAATGGTGTCCTTCTTTATAATAAGGCCGAGCAGTGCATCGGCGTCTCCTATAAGGGCATCCAGCTTCTCTCCGGTATAGCTGCCGTCGTCCCTGACTACTGTCAGTTTTTTTACTTCCGGTACTTTTCCTCTCAACGCTTCCCACTGGCCTGCCAGCTCCTCATAGGTGGCCCCCGGGCAAATAACGCCGTATTGCATTACAACTATATTCATTATTCTTCAAATCTCCAATCCTCTTCCAGCAGGCTGTAAGCCAGGCCGTAGGGCTTAGCCGGAATGAACCGCCCGTCCCCCTGTTTCCCGGTATACTTATGGTTTTCCACCACTTTTTTGCCTCTCAGAAAAACAGTTTCCACCCGGCCAATCTGTTCCATTCCCTCAAACACGTCATAGTCTATGCCTGTGGGGGTATCTTCATTGGAAACCACCCCTTTCCAACTGGGATCATAGAGGACGATATCCGCGTCGGAGCCTATTTCAATGGCCCCCTTCTGAGGGAATATGCCCAGCATTTTGGCTGGGGTGGTGGCATACACGTCTACCAGCCTGCTGCGGGTCATATTTCCCTTTTCCACCCCGTAGGTCCACAGCATCTGAAGCCTGTCGTTGACGCCGGGAGACCCGTTTGGGATAAGGCGGAAATCATCTTTTCCCCTGGCCTTGTCAACCAGCTTTGTAGGGGAATGGTCCGAAGCCACAATGCTCAGCCAGTCTCTCCTCAGGGATTTCCACAGGTACGGCGGATGCTTTTTGGTCCTGAAGGCCGGAGCGCACACATGCTTGCTGACCTCCAGGAATTCACCCTCATCCACACAACTCCTGTCCATCATGAGATAATGGGTGCATGTTTCCCCCACAACGGCAGCCCCCTCGTTTCTTGCCTTTTTGATCTGATCCACAGCCTCCATGCAGGTTACATGGACTATACATATGGGGCATCTGGCAGCTTTCGCAAAGGTAATGCCACGGGTCACGGCTTCCATTTCCAGATATGGAGGCCTTGTATCAATATGATACTTCGGAGACAGCTTCCCTTCCGCATAGGCCTTGTCCCTCAAGTAATTCAGCATATCGGCGTTTTCCGCGTGGAGATATACCGTGATGCCGCAGTCCCTGCACAGTTCCATGAATTTGAACATATAGTAATCGTCCACATAATAGCAGGTGGGCTTGTATGCCATGTACAGCTTTATGGTCGCTATCCCGTTTTCGGGGAGTTTTTTCAGTTCTTCAAAAACGCTGTCGTCCAGGCTGGTAAAATTCGCATGCATGGAGTAATCACAGCATATGATATCTTTGGCGCACTTGTTTTTCTTGAAATCCAGAGTTTCCAGCATTCCCATATCCGGCTGGTTGGAAGTGTAGTCCACTATTGTGGTAGTCCCGCCTATCAGCGCCGTATATGTGTAGTCAAGGGTTTTTCCCACCAGATCCGGCGTTGAGTTTCCGCTGGTGTCTTCGTGGGGAACCCCGAACAGGAAGTGGGTATGCTGGTCCACGCCCCCTGGCAGCACGTACATTCCGGAGGCATCGATCACTTCATCAGCTTTTTCCTGTATATTCATCCCTATCTGGGAAATTTTTTCACCTTCAATTAATATGTCCGCGGTATATTCATCCATGGCCGATACTATTATTCCGTTTTTTATTAATTTCTTCATCTGCGCAACCCCTTCCGTTTCCCTATTTTTAAATATTTCTCTATTATTTAACCGGTGTGCGGTCCAGCTCCAGCAATACATTGGCCAGTACCGCCGCCCCGTTTGCACAGTCCGCCGCGGAAGTAAATTCCAAAGGGCTGTGGCTTATTCCATTCCTGCTGGGAACAAATATCATGCCCGTTTTCAGCTTTCCGGCAAAGCTCTGTGAATCGTGCCCCGCACCGCTGTTGACAGCCAGGTGCTTCAGCCCCAGCTCCCCGCATATCCTGGCAATGGCATTTTTTATTTCATCATCCATGACGGCGGCCTCATAAAAAGCTGTTCTTTTCATCAGGACCCCCTCTGGCTCAAATTCCTTTTGCAATACTTTTTCCACTTCCTCAATATCAGCTTCGGCAGGCGCTCTCAGTTCCATGGAAAACTCGACTTCGCCCGGAACCACATTGCGGTATCCCGGATTTGCTTTTACATATCCTATGGTCCCCACCATGTCCTTGTGCTCCAGAACCAGCTCCCGCATCCTGAGTGCAAAGCCCGCCGTTTTCATAAAGGCGTCGTCCCTCATATCCATGGGAGTATTGCCCGCATGGTCCGCCGCCCCTTTTGCACGGCACATGTAATTGGCGGATGACAGTATCCTCCGGACCACCCCTATGTCAATTCCCCCGGCTTCCAGTATTCCGCCCTGCTCAATGTGCAGCTCCAGAAAATGTTCGTCGGGCTTCAGGTCCATGCCGCATTCCATAAACACTTTTTTATTGAGACCGTTCTGCTCCAGACGCTCCTCAAAAGCCGGCGGCAGGTCAATTCCCGCGTATGCGCGGCTTCCCAGCGCACTGACTTCCTCGTCGATAAATGCGCATACGTGAACGGTGTGCTCCATTTCAATCTCCTGTTCACCAATGGACTGCAGGGCCTCAATGGCTCCCACCACGCCCAGCGCGCCGTCAAACATACCGCCCTGCGCTACCGTGTCAATGTGGGAACCCGTTATGAGCCTTTTCCCGCTCTTTCCCGCTCTCACTCCTATGACGTTGCCTATCCCGTCGATCCGGACTTTCAAGCCTGCCTGTTCCATCAGTCCCGCAATATAATCCGCAGCCTCGCAATACCCCTTTGTAAATGCGGCTCTTGTAATCCCCGGCCCCTCTCCTCCGCCTTTTCGCGAAAGCTCTTCCAGATGCTTCATAAGTCTTTCTCCGTTTACCTGCACAGCCACTTTTCCCCCTTCCTTAAAATAAAAGGCAAAACACAGGCAGTGTTGCAATGGACAGCAGAGTACTGACAAAAATACACTGTGAAGCCAGCCGGCAATCGCACTGGTACTTTTCAGCCAGCATGGCCGTCAGACTGGGCGCCGGCATTCCTGAAAACAGGACGGTTACCCCCAGCAATATTCCATTGACACCCCACAGCTTCAATACGGCAAATATCACTGCCGGTATTATGACCAGCCTGTATGCGCAGTATTGCATAACTGTTTTGTCAAATAGCTTTTTAAAATTGACCTCTGATAAAATAACTCCGATGATGATCATTGATATGGGAGTGACACAGCTGCTGACAGAGGAAAGGACGTGATCCAGAAATGCGGGCGGTCTCAGCCCTGTGGCCATAAAAACCAATCCCAGAGCAACCGCTATAAGACTTGGATTTTTAAAAAGTGTCTTTAAGGATGACTTTTCCTTTGTTCCGGTAAATACCGAAATCCCCACGGTCCATACAAAAATGTTGACGGGTATCAGAGCCAGGGAAGCATACAGCATTCCCCTTGCGCCGTAGATCCCCTGCAGGACCGGGATACCTATATAGCTCCTGTTTGAGCACATGAGGCCGTAACGGATCACCTTTCTTCTGGGTTCAGGCTGCTTACGGAATGTTATCTTGCTTATCCACAAGCCAAAGAACTGCGCCAGGGCGGAGAATACAATCACCAGTATTCCTTCCTTGATGTCTTTAACTGAGAAATCCGTTAGAAAGGCATAGAAAATACTGCATGGCAGCAAAAACTGAATGAACAGCTCCGACATTCCCTCCACTCCCCGCCTTACAATACCCTGCATGCGCCCGGCGAATATACCCACTCCGATCAGCACAAATATTTCCAGCTGGAGGTTCAGCATGTTTATGAATAGACCCATTTTTATATCATCTGCTTCCCAACCACTTTTTGGAAGCAGTCATATGTGAATATCCCCACCGTTTTTCCGTTCTCATCCACAACGCCGGCATGGTTTGTGCTCTTCTGTATCATTTTGGAAAGCGTCTCCTTGAGCGTGTCATGTATACCGGCCATGACTGAAAATCCGGAACAGATCTCCTTTACCTTTGTTTCCCCCGGTACGCCAAGCGCCCTGGATCTCTTTACATAGCCGCATATTTTTTTATGCTCATCCCAAACCAGCACATCGGTATTTTCATCTGAAAACTTATCATAAAGTCCCGAAACACTTTCTTCCAGATCAGCGCTGCAGCAGTCCTTTTTCATCAGGTCCTTTACCTGCAGCAGGCTCAGCTGCTTGAATATGTTATCCCCGCCTATAAAATCGCTGACAAAGCTGTTTGCCGGTTTTTGAAGAATTTCAAGAGGCGGCGCGCATTGAACGATCTTCCCGTGATTTATAATTGCGATCCTGTCAGCAAATTTAATGGCTTCATCCATGTCATGAGTTACAAACACAATGGTTTTCTTCATTTTTTTCTGCAGCCGGATAAATTCATCCTGGAGCTGTTCCCTTGTAATAGGGTCCAGGGCTCCAAAAGGCTCGTCCATCAGCATAATGGGAGGATCTACGGCCAGGGCCCTTGCCACGCCGACTCTCTGCTTCTGCCCTCCGGACAATTGCTTTGGATATTTGCCCATTGTTATTTCAGGATCAAGCCCCACCAGTTCCAGAAGCTCCCTCACCCTTTTGGAGGTCCTCTCCTTATCCCATTTTAAAAGCTTCGGCACGCATGCAATATTGTCGGCTATTGTCATATGGGGCATTAAACCTATATCCTGGATTACATAACCGATTTTTCTGCGGAGTTCATAGGGGTTTGTCCTGGTTATATCCTCGCCGTTTATCAGTATCTTTCCTTCCGTCGGTTCGATCAAGCCGTTTATCATTTTCATTGTCGTGGTCTTCCCGCAGCCCGACGGCCCTATAAATACGATAAACTCTCCCGACTCTATATGCAGGCTTAAATCATCCACTGCAACGAATCCGTTTTTATACTGCTTTTTCACATGCTCAAACTGAATCATAGTTTGTTCCTTTCTTTTACGATTTCTAAAACATTTGCTCTAATAAATTGAAAAACGATTTTAGCCATGTTATAGTAAGTTTAATTAAACTTAATCAACTATAAGCGGAAGTTAATCCGTCAAGGGAGTTGTGTCAGTATGAATTTGCGCCAGCTGGAATGTTTTGCGGCAATTGTTGAGCATATGAGCTTTAAAAAGGCTGCCGAAGAGCTTTATATCTCTTCCTCCGCCGTAACCCAACACATCAAAAATCTTGAGCATGAGCTGGATTGCAGCCTTCTGCACCGTTCCGCCCAGTCCATCCGGCTTACGGAAGCAGGAAAAACCTTTTACGGCGGAATAGCCAAAGTACTGGAGGATCTCCGGAACACCGTGACCGAAACCAAGAAAATCTCAAACGCCCTGTATCCAAAACTTGTTATCGGCTATATAGGCGTCCCCGCGGATCAGATACTGCACCAGGCCATAAAGTCTTTTTATGCCGTCTATCCAAACCTGGATGTACAGCTGTATCCCTGTGATGCCGGTGAAATTTCCTACCTGCTGAATCTGGAAACCATCGACATTGCCATAACGACCAAAAACTATATTTCGGGCTCCCAGGACCTCATATTTAAAAAACTGTTTTCCTATAAATATGATTTTGTGATCCACTTCACCCATCCCCTTGCCAAAAACAGGGAGCTAAAGGCCTCCGACCTGCAATCAATACCGCTTATACTTCTGAAGCCCAGCCATAACACAAACCTTTTTAACGAATACTGCCAAAAGCACCTGACCGGCTTTGATATACATTATGTGGATACTATCAGCGATCTGCTTATTAAGGTGCGGGCCCTGGAGGGCGCCGCCATCCTGCCCGAGTATATCTC
>JAEWSZ010000173.1 GCA_023397905.1 Bacillota bacterium
CTTCTGAAGCTGGAGGGTACCGGCGGGATTGACGCCTGCAAGCCTGAATTCTACAGTGTATGTGCCGGAAGCCTGTACGTTGACATTGTAATCCATCCAGTCTCCCGCATCTATCCAGCCTACATCCAGACCAGAACCGGTATCGCTGCAAGCTTCTGTTTGTATTTCATACATGGAGCTGTAGTTCTCCGCCTCTATCTGGCCGGGAATTGCATAACTTCCGGGTACATTATTAATGGTATATGCAGCGATTGCAGTTGCGGAATCGTTCATGCCCGACTTGAATGCCTTGGCTTTTATAGTCGTAGTACCGGTTACATTTATCGGTGCCGAATATGCTGCGGATGTTGAAGCAGGCTCGGAACCATCAGTTGTGTACCTAATAGTTGCACCGCTTGTGGCACAAGTAATAGTAACCGGCTGTGCTGAAGAATATGTTCCGCCTGCGGGATTGAAGACAGGTGTTGATACGGTTTGGATACCGTTTATTCCGAGCTTGCTTGAAATCACATTTGTCAGCGGGAAGCCTGAAGCATCCACAGAAATTTCCCAGCCGATGATCCCGCCGAAGCCATTATTGTTGACATAGTCACATCTGGCGGCAGCAGAAGTTTCATCTTCATAAGTATACACAATACCCAATGATTTATTGTACAGCCATGGAACCATGGAATAGGAGTCTCTGTATTTAACATAACCCGCGGTGTTTTCCAGGATTTTTATTTGCCCGTAGGAATTCTGACCGCCCGGATTCCAGGGATCATCCAGATTACCGACAGGAGCGCCGCTGGCGTTTGCAAAGAGACCGTTGGTACCTGTATTCGGGTCAACATTCTTCCAGCCTCTGGAATAGAACGGGGAACCGACATTAAGCTTATAAGCGGGTATATTATATGTATCCCTGTAATATTTCATTATGAAATCGGTATTGTATTTATTTTTTATATCTACAGGAGAAGTTGCCGACGGATCATTTGGGTTGGCATAAATAGCAGTCTGATGATTTGTGGTGGTTTCCCATGCGCCATGTATGTCATAGGTCATAACGTTGAGCCAGTCAAGATATTGCTGGTAGACATTTGGCTCTGTAAGATCCACTTTGTCATAGCCTCCCGGTGCCGCGATGGTAAGAAGCTTGCCTGACATGCCATTGGAATTGTAGGCTGCTCTTATTTCACGAAGGAGGGATGTGAAGTTCTGCCTGTCCTCCGGACCTCCGGGACAACCTTTGTCGTATTGGTCATTGGGATCCTTGGCCCGATTTATACCCGGGTACTCCCAATCCAGGTCTATTCCGTCAATATACGGATATTTTTTCAGGAAGTCTATTACACTCTGTATAAATATTGCCCTGCTTGAAGAAGTAAGCGCCATGGCATGGAAGTTTTCACCCCGTGTCCAGCCCCCTACTGAAACAAGAATTTTTACATTGGGATATTGTGTTTTATAATACTTATACTCGCCAAAGTGCCCTCTTATCATTCCGGGATCCCAACCCTCGGAATGGGCGAAAGTGGCTTGGAAATCGGCATAATCATCTGTAGATGCCAGCTTGTAGCCGGAATCGACAGTGAAAAATGCATGATTGATGCAGGTTACTTTGCTCCACGGGATCATTCCTACATTTATAGACTGATGTGCCGCGTTATACGTGCCCCAGTTGGGGAAGTATACTACAAAGTTTTTCCCGGCCGCCGCAGAAACCGTTGTCCCCATTGGAGACAGGGATAGAAGCAGGGCCGATATCAATAAAACAGACAATAGCTTTTTAAAATTTTTTCTCATACATTTAACCCCTTTTTACTAATGATTTTTTCTATTAACATTAATATTCAAGCGGGTAGGACGACCTTTTATTGATCTGTTCCACCTCCTTGCCCAATTTACGGATATTCAGAAACGCCGGTTACAGGTGCCAATCCGCTGAATATAACTGACCTGGCTTTCATTCAAAATATATAATATATAATCCGATGAGCCCTGTTAATTTGGTGAACCATATCCGGCACAGGCCATTCCTGATATACCGAATTGAGTTTCAACGCCGTGGCCTGTTGTCATGCTTCAACTGTATGTTCACAACCAGATATGAGATATATTACCAATAAACAGGGGTTCTATTTTATTATAGGGCTGGAAAAATAGAATATAAATCGACCGGTGGTCCTGACTAATTAGGAATATTTTACTATTTTATGAAAAAAATAATCAAAATAGGAAGTGATGGCAAGCTGGGGAAACTGTCCGTGATTTTGCTCATGTTAAAATACATGCAGGTCCTTCAAAAATATACTAATATATATTTTAAATGATTTTAGATATGGGGTAGAAGTAGAAAATGTTAATTTTTATGGGACATATTAAAAAATAAAACAAGACAATATTTAATTAATCAAAGGTGGTTTCCGTTACTTCTCCATCCATTACTTGTACTATTCTTTGGCAAAATGAGGCAACCTTGGTATCATGTGTTACAATAATCACCAATTTACCGTGCATATTGATATTGCTCAATAGTTTCATGATTTCACTTCCTGTTTTTTGATCCAATGAGCCTGTAGGTTCATCTGCGAGTATTATATCCGGATTAGTAACTAAAGCTCTTGCGATGGCTACTCTTTGTTGCTGCCCACCGGAAAGGAGATTTGGTGTTTTCTTAATGAGATCGCCTAACCCGACGCTCTCTATACTTTCCCGTGCAAGGGCGTGACGCTGAGACTTGGAAATTTGATTTGTAATATTTTCAAAACTGTTTCTACATAAAAGAGGCATTTCCACATTTTCGATAACAGTATATTCAGGGATTAATGCAAACTGCTGAAAAATAAAACCGATTTTTTTATTCCTTATTTCGGCCATTTGTCTTTTGTTTAAAAATTTTACATTGTGCCCGGCTAAGTGGTATTCACCTGAAGTTGGAGTGTCAAGACAACCTAATATATTTAACAATGTTGTTTTCCCTGAGCCTGATGGTCCCATTATGGAAATCATTTCACCCTCGGTTGCCTTAAAACTTACATTCCTAAGAACTATAGAAGAAAGCTCTCCATTTCCGTATTTCTTTGATATATCCTTTAATTCTATTAAATTCATCACTTAATCCCATCCTTTATTGATTAATTTGATTGGTTTTGTACGAACAATTTTTATCACAGGAATCAAGCTGGATAAAAACGAAAAAATAAACATAATTATCGTAGACGCAAATATTGTCAAAGGCCCCACTGTAATTTCATGAATAAGGATAGATATAAAATTTGCAAAGGCAATGCCAAATATATCTCCTATTAAAAATAAAAACATAGTTTCTCCGATGATAAGGTAGGATAGAGTTTTAGGTGTTGCCCCCAGGGAATACCGTATGCCAAACTCAGTTTTACGCCTTAAAATTGACGATAAAATTACACTGGTAAGGCCAAAAGATGCTAATATAAATATTAAGATAGAAAATGCTAATGAAAAAAATATCGGTGTCTGATTGCGTTTTATATATTTGTCGATTTCATAGTCTATGTCATGTATAGAGCCGACCAGCATATGATTATCAAATTTATGTTGAACAAACGAAATAAACTCATTTTTATCACTGACATTTTTTAATTTAATGAGAAAATTTTTATCAATAGTATTTAAATATAAAGAGTTCTTACCTTCAGGCAATACAGCTATTATAGAATTATCAAGAGTTTGTATATTATCACTTATGTTGGAAGAATTTCCCATGGTTTTCCAAAAATCTATATCACTTTTAATTACGCCAACTATCTTTATTTTATAACAAACTAAGTTATCCGTATATGTAAAATATGCCGTTCTGGTACTTTCTATAGGAAGCTTTTTTACCACGTTTTTACCGACTATTGCCGGTATATATTCTGTTTCTTGTCCATCTTCATCTAATTCATTCAAACTTTTACCTGTACTTACTTTAAAATTGTATATTTTTAGCAACTCACTATCGATGCCTGTAAGGAGAATATTATCAAATGATTTGTCAGGCATAGATGATTGATTTGATTTTATATATCCATTGGTATATCCTCCAAACGCCTTCACCATTTGATTTGATTTGATTTCTTTATTAAAATTTATAATTTCCATTTTTTCTTCTTCACTTAGACTGATTGGAGACTTATCTAAAGCTATATTTAGATTTAAAATGTCTAAAGAACTAATTGATTTAACCTTTGAAATATGGTCCAAAGTGCTTTCAACACTTGCAAATCCTATTACCATTGCTGAAAAAGCTACAAATAGTTGTATTAGGATCAGAATAGATCGTTTTTTGTGTTTTATATGTGATTTGACTATCATGATAATGGTACTCAAAATATATTCACCTCAGTATAATTAAAATATATAATATTAATCTATCCTCAGTGCTTCAGCTGGTTGCATCTTTAATGTCGCTTTAACAGGAGATATAGAAGAAACGAGCCCACAAGTAATTGAAACAAATATTGAAAAAATCCAATTATACCATGACACATCAATAGATATGTTTTCAATACGAATAAACTTGTAGACAACAATACTTATTATGTATTGTATAAAAATTGCTGATATAGCAGAAGCCAAGGCTATAAAAACCATTTGAAATACTACTGTTTTAATAATTGAAGAATCAGTTGCTCCAACTACTTTCTTTATCGTGATTTCCTTTCTTCTGTCTAAAATCCAGAAAAGTGATAGATTCATAACATTTATAGTAGCAACAAGAAGTATGATTCCGGAAAATAATGCTGTTATTGTTATACTGTTAAGCAAAGAGCTATTATCTTTTTCAGGAACACTGCTATAATGTATATCAACGTCTTGACCATCATCTGTTTTTTTATTAAAAGAGGTGCTTATTAAATTCTGCAATTCTAAGTTTTCATTGGTATTTTTTCTCAATAATAATGTCATATTTCTGTTTTCCTGATGCATTCCTATATTGACACCGGAATTAAATTTTGTATCAAAACTATTTTTGATTTTTTCGGGCAGAGCATTGAAGGGTATATAAACAACATCATCCCATTGAGTTGGTCTATTTTTCCGCCCTGCAAGGCCTATGACATTAAATTTTTCTCCCTCAATAAAAACATATGTATTTCTGTTAATACGCTCTATTAAAAAATTTTTTTTTATATTTTTGCCTATAATAATTACTTTTTCATTTCCTGCACATTCTTTCGGATTAAAATATCTTCCTTCAATGATAGGAATATGCCAATCCATCTTATGCGCATTTATTATTGGTACAATCGTCACAGGACTTGTAGATTCAGGATTGCTTAATTCAGCAGTTCCAAAATTTAAAAGTTGAACTTCTATTTTATTTGATAGATCATTAAAAATTTTATCAATATTATTATATTTAAAATTATCAATTTTATTTGTGTTTATGTCTGCTACTATTTGATTGCTGATATATCCGGAAGTACTGTCAAGAACATAATTTCTTGTTTCTATTATTGAACTTATCCCAAGTGACAATATTAATATTCCCAAAATATAACCGATAAAAAGAAGTATAACGGAAAAAATATTCTTCTTATAATCTTTAAATATATCGTTTAATATAGCCGATCACCCCACAATCAACGTAATTCTATGAGAATAGTCCAGAGTATGTCTTTCGTTACGACCTTTTTATATATTAAATCATTCTTTTTAAGATTAAACAATAAATAACTGCGGTAGTTGGTTAATGGATGAGCAAGGATGAAGTATTTTGCTTAGTCATGGAAATCCGAATTTTTTGTTTGATTTTGTTGGTAGTACCTAATTTTCGTAATGAATATGAAAGTGGTATGGATACATTGCTTTTAGCGGCTCAAAAGGGAAAGTATAAAAACATTTTAAATAACGATAAAGTCGAATATTTAGATATAAAGTTAGAAGGAAAAAATACCGAAATTTAACGCTGTATTGTTTCTCAAATTGATGGTGTGCAATATTTTATGGCAGAGTAAATAAATTTTGTGCATATTCAGGTACATTCGGCAGTAAACAAGAACGACAGTGAGGAGGACCTATTTTGCTTCGCCTTCCCGCAGCAGGTTTGGAAAAATCACAGTTCTGACTATCTCGGTCCGCCCCCGGATAAGTTCAAGAACCATTTGCAGCGCTTTTTGCCACAATATATCCGGGTACGCTGAAATTACGGCATAGTCGCCCCTGGGCAGCTGAACGGTCTGGATATCGCGGTAAATCACCAGTCCCATATCATCGGGTATTTTGATATTGCGTTCTTCCAGGGCTTTGAGCACACCTATGGCAATCATATCGCTGCCAACGATCAGGGCTTCGGGCTTTTTGGGGCCGTCCAGCAGCTGGCTTGCCATTGAGTAACCGGATTTTTCCGAAAAATCTTCCACGGCAATCAGTTCGGAATCGTACAGCCCTTTGTCTATCATCAATGAGACGATTTGCTTGATACGGCGGGCGCCTATCGTATATCCGTCGCCGGTGTATTTACCGCCGATATACCCCACCACACGATGGTTTTTTACATTCACCAGATAGTCAAAAGCCTGGGTCATGGAAGAATCAAGGTCAACCAGTATCTGGTCGTATGTATATCCCTGCTGGCTGCCGTTTATAAATACGATATGAGGGGAGGAAAGGCGCAGATTCTCAATCTCTTCAGGTGAAAGATCGCCAAATGCAATAATTCCGTCAACAGGCATAACTTCCTCTTTTACCAGCTGTACAAATTCAACAACCTGATTGGGCAGCTCCTTTTCTGCAAAATAACGCAGTGAAGGGATGCTGAAATTTTGAGCCCCTCCCACTAAAATACGCCAATCTGCCACCCCGATAACTAAGGTGCTCTCCAATTTTTTTCTCTTTTTTGGCGGTTTATAGCCCAGTTCATAGGCTGCGTCAAAAATAGCGCGGTTTGTCTCCGGGCTGACCGCTATGGTGTCGTCGTGATTCAGCACACGTGAGATGGTGGTTACGGAAACTCCTGTTCGTTTTGAGATGTCTCTGAGAGTTATCATTCTATGCCCCATTCCAATTTTTTAAGTGAATTTTTACCTTTATTTTATCATAATATCGATTTTAATAAAAGTGTATTAAAAAAATGTTACAAATGCGATGTATCACAGATTAATAGCCATATTTGGAATAATTACACATTGGCCGGCATAATATTCCGCGTACACCCGCCAGCACATAACGCTATATATCGTTATGCCAAACATTACAAAAGTTTAAGTAAATTTTTTGTTAAAACAATTGACTTTGATTCTTTTTCTTATTACAATAAAATCATGATAACCGTGACTGGCAAATATAAAAGCATACAAGTTCCGCATTACTTGTTTTGCTGCCTGTCTGGCCTATAACCGGTTTTCCAACGGGATCGGCCATAAAATGTATTACCTTAGCCTAGAGGAACCTGAAATTCTGTTGTGGACGAACGGATGCTAAATTAAGGGAGGATAACAAAAGCATGAATTAAATTTACAATTTGCAGCAGCAGGCAGGCATTTTTAATTAGAAGTCATCGGGGTCATAATCAGCACTGTATTTTATCACAATAAGTGGATCACTTTAAGTCTTTTAGCCCAAAATTATTGATTTTTCAAGGTTCTATAACATAATCATGTTCGAAAATTAAGTTAATTATTGAATCAGTATTAACAATGTCTGAAAAAGAGGTGTCCTAATGAAAACAAAAGGTAATACGTATTTTTATAAAAATATCGGCCTGTATCTTTTGCTATTACCGGCAATGATGTACTATATAATATTTAAATATATACCTATGTATGGTATTTTGATAGCATTTCAAAAGTACAACATATTTCAGGGCGTATTCCACAGCCAATGGATAGGATTTGATACATTTAAGGAAATCCTGACACAGAAAACTTTCTGGAACGTACTTTTAAATACGCTCAGGTTAAACATTATATCCCTGATATTCGGATTTCCGGCACCAATCATACTGGCACTGTTCCTCAATGAAATCAGGTCTACAGGTTTTAAAAGAGTAATACAATCCATCTCCTATCTGCCGCACTTTATTTCGTGGGTCATAGTATACGGAATGCTGCTTGCTTTTGTAAATAAAGATACCGGGCTTATAAATGCTACTTTGACACATATGGGCCTGAATCAAATTGAATTCCTCACAGACCGGAGCTGGTGGCTGTTTACATATGTGTTGTCAGGGATATGGAAGGAAGTGGGCTGGGCAACTATATTATATATTTCAGCAATTACAGCCATAGACCTTCAGTTATACGAGGCTGCCGCCATAGACGGAGCCGGCAAACTGCGTTGCATGTGGAATGTCACTCTCCCCGGAATCAGAAGCACTATCGTAATTATACTGATACTAAATATCGGAAAGATGATGAGTATTGGCTTCGAGCAGCCGTATTTGATGGGCAATGCCATGGTAAGCAATATATCCAACGTACTTAGTACTTTCATATATGATACGGGCATATTGAAAGCACAGTTCAGCTATACTGCGGCTATCGGCTTATTTCAATCGGTAATCAACTTTATTTTGCTAATGCTTGCAGATTTCATTTCCAGACGGCTTGGAGAAGACGGATTATTCGGAGGTAGGACACATGCGTAAAATGAGAAATAAAGCCAGTATCCTTGATATTTTAAACAATATATTCATGCTTCTGATCTGTGCAGCTTTTCTTTATCCGTTCATATATACTGCCGCTATTTCATTGAGCAGTTCGCAGCCCATACTTGAAGGTTCGGTAATTTTGTATCCGAAAGGGTTCACCCTTGGGGCTTACAAGTTCCTTCTCCATGACAAGAACATCATTAATTCTTTAAAATTCACGGCAGAATTGACAATTTCCGGCGTGCTTGCCAGTATGATTGTAACTACATGCTGTGCATATCCCTTGTCAAAAAGGGAGTTCAAAGGCAGAAACTTTTTCCTCAATATTATTATTTTCACCATGTACTTCAACGGCGGATTGATACCGACCTTTTTACTCGTAAAAAAGATAGGCCTTACCAATCATATAGGATCCTTGATTTTACCAAACCTCGTAGACGTCTTCCTGCTGATAATCATGATCAATTATTTCAGAGGCCTTCCTGTGGAATTGGAAGAATCGGCAAAGGTAGAAGGCGCTAATAATATCAACATTTTTATAAAGATCATTATTCCTCTTGCAAAGCCGGTACTGGCCACTCTTGTAATCTTTTATGCAGTTAGCTATTGGAATACATTTTTCAGTGCACTGATTTATATACAGGAGTCAAAGAAATACCCTCTACAGGTAAAGCTTTATCAGATGCTGAATTCAGCTTATAACTCACAGGATATAGTTGATCTGGGTGTTATACCTGAAAATCTCAAGGGCGCTACCGTATTGACGACAGCTTTACCTATCATTCTGATATACCCCCTGCTGCAAAAATATTTTATTAAGGGTGTAACCATAGGCGCAGTAAAGGGATAGTCGTAGTCTTACCCAGGTAGAATATGACTATTCCATTTATTTAAATCTGATACATAATAAACTAATTTTTGTGCCTTGAGCACAGCGAAAGGAATGATACTCAAAATGCAGAAACTAAAAAAGGTAGTAACCATGGCACTGTCGGCGTCACTAATAGCGGGAATGCTGGCAGGATGCGGAGGTGGTGGCTCTGCAGCAAACACCAGCGGCAATAGCTCAACATCAGCAGAAACTTCCACAAACCAGAAGATCGTTCAAATATCTTATCTCGCCTGCGACAGAGGCAATGTTCCGGCCTCCGAGGGTACAATGGAAGACAACTGGTTTACCAAATGGGTCAACCAGGAGGCAAGCAAGGATATCGGAGTCAGTGTAAAGATTATACCTGTTCCGAATTCGCAGAGAGAGCAAATACTGGCAACCCGCCTTGCCTCAGGTGATGCGCCGGATGTGTGTTACTCCACCGATTATACAAACATATCCAACTATACTGCGAATAGCGGGCTTACCGAATTAACTGATTTAGTCGATAAATATGGAGTCAACATCAAGAAAAAGATTCCCGCCGGTTATATCGATCAATTGAAGGTAGACGGAAAATTATTCGCTATCCCTAAGTATTCGCAGACATTAGGGGCATATACAACCTGGATACGTAAGGACTGGCTTGACAAATTGGGATTAAAAGCGCCTACAGATCTGGAGGAGCTTTATAACGTATTAAAGCAGATTAAAGAGAAAGACCCCGGCAATGTAGGTGATAAATTGATACCATTTGCACTTCCGGCAATTGCAAACAGCTCAATGATGTTTATAGATCAAGCCATACTTCCCGGATTTTTTAAGGATGCTCCTTCAGGAGAGCAATTGGTCCAGCCCTATTATTTCCTGCCTCAGGCTAAAGAAGCAGTACGCTTCTTAAACAAGCTTTACAGCGAGAAGCTTATGGGTGAATTTATCGTTGACAAGGACCAATCCCAATATAAGCAAAAAATCGTTAATGGTGAGCTTGGTGCAACTATACACACTGCTTACTTTCTCTACAGCGCCACAAATCCGCCGCTCCTTGACAGTCTGCGTAAGAATGTTCCGGATGCAAACTATACGGCTGCCTACCCATGGAAGGATCCCGGCGCTAAAGAAAACTTCTATGCCTTTTACCAGGGAGGCGCAGGCAACCAATGGCGTTTTTACATCCCCAAATCATCCAAGAACCCTGAGGCCGCCTTTAAATTCATCGACTGGATGGCAAGCGATAAATTTACTGAAGCAATTTATTTCGGTATCAATGAAGGCACAGATTATAAAGTTGCCGATGGAATGAAGGTAATCGCTGACGATACAGCTAAAAGCCGTATCAGTTTTGTACAGCCGGATTATTTCGGTCCGCTGGAGCTTTATTCCGATAACGTTAACAAATACCTCAAGTCTTATTCCAGTTCATGGAATCCGGCATATAGCGCACAGTTTTTAAGTGAGACCGTATCCGGCGACAAGGTTGACAGATTTCAGACCCCTGTCCTTTCATCAGCACGCCCTGCCTATGACAAATACAAAGGCACCCTTGATAAAAAGTGGGATGAAGTCCTGGTTAAATTGGTTTGTTCCACAGCACCGAAGGATTTCGACGCGGCGTTTGATGCTGCAATAAAGACGCTAAAGGCCGAGGGCGGAGATGAAGTTATCAAAGAATCTACAGATCTTTACAAGAAACAATACGGTAAATAATAACTATATTTGTACTTATAATTGTAAGTGTAAATAAAATAATAGTTCCTGGAGGCTTCTACAATCTTTTTGGCCTCTCAGGAACTATTATTTTTACATCACGTTATCCGGCTATTGTTGCAATCCCATTGTCTAAATCAGGGTTTAATATAACTGATATTCTCATATTTTTCAATACACTTTTATTGATATTAAGATTGTGGTAAAATAAAGGTAAAAATTCACTTAAAAAACTGGAATGAGGCATAGAATGATAACTCTCAAAGACATCTCAAAACGAACCGGGGTTTCCGTGACCACCATCTCACGTGTGCTGAATCACGACGACACCATAGCGGTCAGCCC
>JAEWSZ010000087.1 GCA_023397905.1 Bacillota bacterium
CCCACACACCCTCGTGTTGTGGCCCGTCCGAGCCCGGCCACCTCCATTTCAATCTTCAACGCAGACCACTCCTTTCTTATCAGGATTTGGCTTCCGGATGCCTTGCGGTACATAATATCATGTACAATCCTATTATAGGCCCGGTGACTCCACATCTCAAGTCACAAAACAGCTATAGTCAAAGTTTGTTCTCCACAAGGCACCGGATGGTTTTCGGAAACCCGGCCTTATTTGTTGTATACCTTTGCAAGGATGACCGCCGCCTGTGCCCTTGTAACTTCTCCCTCAGGCTTGAGCTTTCCGCCGCTTCCAGCCAGTATTTCCTCCCTGACCAGCGCAGCCATGGAGTTTACGGCATAGGGGGCAATCTCCTGAACATCTGTAAACTGCTCCAGACCGGCCGCATTTCCGCTGCTTTGCAACTTGCCTGCCAGCTCCAGCGCCTTCCCGGTCAGCATTGACATGTCCTGTCTGGTAATTGCCGCCCCGGGGCTGAATCTGCCTCCGCCCGTTCCGGCGGTTATTCCCAGCTTCTTTGCAATCCCAACCGATTTGTAATAGTTGTCGGCAATATTTATATCTTCGAAATTCGTATCAAATTTTGCCGTCAAGCCCAGGGCCTTTACCAGCGAATCCACAAATTCGGCTCTGGTCACGGCGCTTGAAGGTTCAAATGCCGTTTCTGATTTTCCGTTTAATATTCCCTTTGAAGCAACCAGCCCGATGGATTTTTCAGCCCAGCCGTAATTTTCCGTGTCAGCGAAGGTTTTAAGGCTGTATGCTACGGCGTACCGGCTGAAATGTGTTGTGACAAAGGTCACCTTGCCGGTTGCAGGATCGTATTTTCCCGTCGGGACCGATTGCAGCTTCCCGTTTCCGTCAATGTACCACACCACGATGCTGTCGGGATTTTCCAGTTCTCCGGCAGTGGGAACATAGTCCATACTCACTGTCACGGGTGCATCTGCATTCTCCCAGGCCGTGACTTTACCGTCTATGAGGGCGTTAAGCTCTATAACCGGTCTGTCTCCCACAGCCGCCCTCACTTCGGGAGCCAGGTCCGCCGGGTCCGCGGTTCCTATTGATATGCCCACCTCTTTGGCATCCTTCAAAGCACTGCTGTCAAACATATTGTCAGGCACCGCGACAGTTCCGGCAGGAGTCTTGATCTCGATCCTTCGTTCTGCCCGTCCGCCGGTATCTCCGGTGTTGAAAATCTCTTTGGGAAGCCCCAGCAGGTATTCGTCTGCGCCATTTACGGCTCCGATTTCCAGCTGTATTGTTTTAACTCCTCCGGCGCCTGCCTTCGCCTCCTCAAAAGCCTTATTGAGCTTTGTCAGATCGGCCCTTGCCTCCGCCGTGGTCCCCTTTAATACGGGGGTGATCTTCTTATCATCAGCCGCCGGAGTCTGCGGTGTGCCCCCTCCAGATGAAGGCGTCGTACTCTGGCCCACGGAAATAGTCTTGCTGAAGGAATTGTTGCCCTCATTGCTTTCGGGGATCCGGTTGACGTCGTCTACTGTTGCGCTTACGGAATGGGTTCCGGCCAGTGCTGACCAGACTGCGCCGTTTACGCCGCCGTTAACAGGCAGGATAACCGAGTCTCCCACTGCCAGCGCCGCCGTATGGGCATCGCTCCAGAAAGCGGTGGGCGCTCCGTCCACCTGAAAACCTATTCCCAGTACCGTTCCTTCCGGAGTGGCCGCAAGCCCCTGGTTTTTAACAGTGGCGTTGAAAGTCACCGACGACCCTGCCACGGGCTGCGCAGGGCTCCAGCCTATATCCGTCAATATGAGGTCGGGCTTTGCCGCTTCTTCCGCCGACAAAATACAGGTTCCGAACCTGTCCGGATACTGCCATGCCTTGTCGTCGATGGAATGCCACACTATCTGGGTGGCTCTTTCCCCTGTGTCATTATCGTTCATTGCCACATCAAAGCCTATATCCATACCTGCTTCCGGTGTTTTCCCCAGTGTGGCCCAGGGCAGTACGGCGATGATCCTGTATCCTTCCTCAGTGTCAATGCATTTGTAGGAGACGCCTTCCACATTGCCCTTGGTGGTCTCCTCCGGCGTGGTAACCGCTTCGCCGCTCCAGGCAAATCTGTACTGGAAGTCGTCCGCGCCATAGCTGCTGCCTTTATTGTGATTCATGTCCAGATACAGCTCCACGCTGTCATTCTGCCATGTGTCGTCTCCGTCCGCCCTGGTGATATCATCCTTCACCTGGGCAAGCAGGTACAGCTTATCCGCATCCCACAGAGTTCCGAATTTGCCTGAAAAGTCCGGATCACTGCTGCCTACCACAGCTTTATTGACCTCATTTGTGACCACGCTGTCCCATATGGCGTTCAGGTTTTCTTCAGATTCTATGTCTATATTGAGATGCCGTGCGTTTTCCGGCCCAACCTCTGGCGGAAGAGGCGGCTCTTCGTCATCGGGACCTGCTATTTCTATATCCCTTGTATAAATATTATTTCCTTCATTGGATTCAACGACGAAATTCAGCCAGTCATCTATCCCCGCCGTAATCGTATGCTTGCCGGTCACGGCTACCCACGGCAGCTCCTCGGCGGAAGCAAGCTGTATGCTCTCACCCGGAGCCAGACTGCGGCTTTCCGGTATTTCAGACTGGGCTATTAAAGGCACATTTGTATAGGTGACCCAGGTTCCGTCCACACTGAAGCCGCCTCCGTACTCTTTTGTGGCCACATTATCCGTGGGCCTGGTCCTTTCTACCGGAACCGCCGCTGCCGTACCCTGGTTCATCAGCGTCATGTTAAAGCGCACCGGCTGTCCCTCTGCGGCATCCGCCGGGTTTAACGCCACTGCCGTGACCACCAGGTCCGGCTTTAATACATCTCCGGGCAGCGGTACATTGGCCGATTCGCTTTGAGTAAGCCTGTAATAGGCCACCTTTTGTCCGTTTATATCGCTTTTGTAGTTGAAGCATATCTGATCGCCTTCACCGGCATATACGTCAATGGCCGGTCCTGTGGCAACCTGGATATCATTGCCGGCCCCGCCTGTCTCCACAGTAATTGCAGCTCCCGTGGTAATGAGGCCGTCTTTATAATCGAAGGCTTCAACCTTCACACCTGTCCAGTTCTCCGGTTTATTGACAAATATATCCGTATCGCTTCCCACCGGCTGGTACAGCTTTATTTCATTATCCGAACGCGTTTCAACTATGTAGTGGTCCCCGTCACTGAGGGAATGCCTGTTGTAGGCTGTAAATACGCCTCCCGTGACTGTTCCGTCGGCAGACTGTACCATTGCGCCGTCGGCAGGCAATGTATAATCGGCATCCGGGGTGGTATAAGTGCTCTTGTCGCTCCAGTTGGAGTAAGCGGTATATTCTCCTGCTCCAAAGGTGGTTCTGGTCACCTTGTTGTCAAGACTTTCATAGCCTGTAACCAGTTTGTCCGCATACCGGGACAGCACATTTTTCTGGAATATGCCTATGAGGTCAAGCCACGGATTATCCATGTCAAGGATATCATTCACATGGAATGAGCCGCTGAAATTGTAGCCCTGGGCCAGATTCCACCTGAACATGTTTTTATCGTCTGTCCAGGTCTCACCGGCCAGGTCATGCTGGTAGAGCAATACTTTATCGCGCAGCAGCATGCCGGCCATGGGATAGTACTCGGTGTACGGGCTTGTGGCGCTCCTGTAGCCGGCTATATCCCATAGGTAATTTGTGCCCATGAAGCCTGTTTCATCATTTGCCAGAACATCTATCCCAACCTCTGTCATGAGCCTTTCGCCGGAATGTGCCGCGGCATGGTTCAGAACGCCGGTGAAATATGACGTGGAAGCATCGGTCCCTCCGCTTATGCCTGCGGGATTGTAGTCATAGGGAGCTGCGCGGGCGCCCCACTGGTCTTCGAATATGCCGTCCATGCCCACAGTATTTATAAGCTCGCCATGCTGGCCGGCAATTTTGTCCGTTACAAAAGAGTTATTGGGGTCCATGACATAGCCTGAATTAACACCATAGTTCTCACTCTGGGGAGTGCCGTCACTCCATGTGGAAACATACTGTTTCAGCTCATCAGTTGTCTTGCCCGCCAGTGTGGGGCCTTCATTGTCCCACCAGGAGAAATTGGTATATGGCATAACCAGGTTGCCCCTGCTTTGGGCGTAGGACACCAGGCCGGCGAAATCCTGCGTCGTTCCCCACTGGGTATCCGGAGGCACAAAATCCGGATAGTTGTTGTCATGTCCGTTTTCCTGGAAAGCCACCGGATGCACAAGACCGGGATAACGTATCCTGTCGATTATATCGGTCTGAATACTCTGGAACGGTTCTTTTGCAACGGCTATATCCAGCTTGTACATGGGAGCCTCAAAATACTGCTGTTTTTTGTCTCCCAGCTTTTCAGCCAATGCCTTGTAATCTCCTATTCCCTGGGCCCATCTGTAATCCGCGATGGTATCCTGGTAATTCTCCCCCACCCGCATTATCACATAGGGAGACTGCCAGAAATATTTATTTTTCACAGACGTCTTGTAATCATGGAATATCCTCGTGCAGGTGGTGTCCTCAGGGCTTGGTTCAAAGCCTATATATGCGGGCTGGACCTTTGTCTGCCCTTCCGGTTCCACGGTCTGTTTTTCACTGAATATGGCCAGCTTGCCGTTGGTGGAGTTCACAGCCACATAGTCTGCAAACATTTCTCCCGGATACTGGGCGGTATAGGCCTTCCCTTCCCTGAAAAATCTCGAATTGAGTTTCGCTCCCGGCATCATGGGGAGTAAAGCGTCGTTTATGCTGTTGGCCTTTACTTTCAACTCCACAGGAAATCCGAAACGGTTTATGTCCGAGCCCAGGTCGTTCTGGACCAGCGCCGTCATCTTCATCCATTTGTCTTCCGAAAAATACGCGTATACTTTAACATCCAGGTCGGCGCCGTTCGGAGCCCAATGCATTACCAGCTGGTTGCCGTTTTCCGGATGCCATTCATAACTGAAGCTGAGGTTGCCGAAGGTGCTTCCCACCCAGGCGCTGTCGGCGGCCGCATACCACAGGTATCCTCCGTTTCCTCCTTCCGACACGTTCAGCCCCGTGGACATGTCTTTTATGTAGGTTATGCCGCCGTTTGATTTGTTGAAGGCAAACTCGTAGTAATTATTCGTGATTTTGATCGCATCGCCGGAATCGTCAAAAATCAATCCGTTTGCCGCACCGGCAGTTGGAGCGAATGCAAAAAACCAGCAGATTTGCGTGATACATAAAATTATGGCAAGTATCACTCTAAGTTCTTTCTTGGTTGTACTTTTCAATATAAACCCTCCTATTTTAATAGAATCAGATGAAAAAACTCAAATATTTACTTTTATGTTTAAGTTTTCCATCAAAAAGCAAAAAAATATTAACCCTCCTTCCTCCTATGACAGAAAAAACCCCATAACGGTCGGTTTATTTCCTGAAAACAAGTTAAAAAATTGACCTAATGGGGTATTCGTAAGTAATTATAGATGTATATTATGTATTGCTGCGACAGGTATTATAAAATGCAAACTTGATTTTAATTTAAAGCAATTCATAAAGCCCTTTTACAACGACATCCGCTTCTTTCAGTATATCTCTGCTGCCTATTCCCACAGTTCCCATCCCGGCTCTTTTAGCCGCTTCAATTCCCGCTTCCGCGTCCTCGTAAACCACACAGTCCGCAGGCGACAGGCCCAGTTCCCTGGCCCCCAGGAGAAACACCTCCGGATCGGGCTTTGCCTTTGAAACCTTGTTTCCGTCTATGATGGCATCGAACAGCTCTGTAATTCCGAGATTTTTCAGTATCACAGGGGCATTTTTGCTGGCGGAGCCCAATGCGATTTTTTTGCCCTGGTCCCTGAGCTTGAGCAGGTATTCCCTGGCCCCTTTCAGGATTTCAGACTCGTCCATTTCCTTTATATATTCCACATACCAGTTGTTTTTCTTTTCCGCCATGGCCAGCTTTTCCTCCTCGGTACTGCTTATTCCGCCTACTTCAAGCAATATTTCAAGGGACCTCATCCTGCTCACACCCTTCAGTTTTTCATTATGCTCCTGGGTGAATTCAAAGCCCAGCTCTTCTGCCAGCCGTTTCCAGGCCAGGTAGTGGTATTTTGCGGTATCCACTATGACCCCGTCCAGATCAAACAGCGCTCCTTTTATATTTTCGTTTACCATTGTGTCCTCCCTGTATCTCATTATCTGCTCCATTAGTTATAGTTCACTGCAATGCGCTGCCCTGCTTTGCAGGTGACAGGCTTTCCCCCTATATTAAAATCAAAACCGGTGGTGTTGGTTTCTTCCGCCTGCAGGACAACGGAATTCCTGTCCGCCCATACGCTGAAAATCTGACCGCCCAGCACAAGCTTGAACTCCAGCGTTTCCCACGCCGAGGGAAGCCTGGGGTTCAAGGTTACGGCGTTTCCGTCATAGCCCACTCCCCCGAAGCCGAGAACTGCCGCCATCCATGCTCCTCCGTTGGCGGCGGGATGAGTTCCTCCGATGTAAATCGTTCCGGCATATTGCTTGGACTCTCCCGTCAGGTCAATGGTGGCCGTCTTCAGAAAGTACTTGTACGCCCACTCCGGATTGCCCGTATCAGTTGCCAGCAGGGCGTATACACATGGGCTGAGACTGGAGCCGTGCTCCGTCCTGGGCTCATAATATTCCCAGTTGGCCTTTTTTACCTCATAGGGATACCTGTCTTTGAAAAGATTGAGCATAAGCACCGTATCAGCCTGTTTCAGTATCTTTGTGGTGGCCGCAAGTCCATTGCCCCCTCCCAGATACTCATTGGGGTCTATAACCCTTCCCTTGAGCTCCTTAAGACTTATTTCCTCCAGCCTGTGATATCCGTCAAACTGCTCTATAACCAGCGTGTCCCTGTGTGGCTGCGGTATATACAGCAGCTCTTTCATCTCATGAATGCCCTCCAGTTCGGCCTCTGTATACCCAATCCGCTTTATGAGCTCTTCATAAACCTGCCCGTGCTTTCCCCTGAGAAGCTCCAAAGTTTCTTCCGCCACTTCCAGGGTGTGCATGACCATCATATTTGTAAAGGCGTTGTTGTTCACTCTCTCGTGATATTCATCCGGTCCCGTCACGTCCAGGATCTCGTACCTGTTTTTCTCCTTTTTGAAATATGAATAGGACAGCATGAAGCGGGCGCATTCGAGGATTACTTCTGCGCCGCCCTCCAGCAGTATGCTTTCATCACGGGTCAAGCTGTAATATTGCCATATGCCGTACACTACGTCGGCGCTTATATGTATCTGTTTATCCCTGAAATATGTCCTCATGGGCCTTCCTGTGAACACATCCGTCACATTGAAGTGGGTGCATGCATCATCACCCGTATCCTGGCTTTCCCAAGCGTAATACGCGCCCTTGAAGCCATATTCCGCGGCTTTCCTCCGGGCCCCGTCCAGAGTGTGTATCCTGTACCTGACAAGGTTCTTTGCCACAACCGGGTTTGTGTACAGGAAGAAAGGCAGCATGAACATTTCCGTATCCCAGAATATTGCACCCTTGTATACCTGTCCCGACAGCCCCCTGGCAGGTATGGAAGCCTTGTCCGAATGGACCGGAGCAATGGACAGCAAGTGGTATATACTGTATCTCAGTGCGAGCTGGGCGGCGTCATCCCCTCCGATTTTTACATCAGATATATCCCACCGCAGATTCCACTGCTCCGCGTTTTCGGCAGCCAGAGAAATGTAACCCCTGTCTTTCGCCTTCCGGCACTCCTCCGCTGATGTGGCTGAAACATCGGCGATACCGTCATTGCCTGTATAAACCGTCACATATTTATAAAAGGTGTATACCTGACCGGGCTGGGCCTCAAAAACTATTTTTCTGATAATCCTGTTATTTCCGGCAATGATTTCTTCACCGGATTCAAAATCCATATCTATACTCTCTGTCACAGACACCGGGCACCCCAGTTCCTGTGAGTCGGAATTCAAAGCTATAAGTCCGTCTTTGGCCTCAGGCCTCATATTTTTCAGGTGGGGCCCGTTTATATCCCATACATCACCGTCTATCCCTGTTTCGATGACGATTTTGCACTTTTCAGACGTTTTAAAGGCATATTTCATACACATCAGGTGCACGTTGGAAAGGCCCAGGAATCGTTTTGCCTGGATACTTACCCGGTTTCCCGAGGCAGTTTTGAAGACGCTCTTCCTCATGTGCAGGCCTGACTTGATGTCCAGGCGCTGGACGTGTTCCTCCGCTTCGCCGCTTAAAATATTGAGCGGCGTGCCGTCGCAGTACAGCAAGGTGTAAAACCCGTTAGGAGCATTTACCGGTTCCCTCCATTTATCTCCCACCTTGTCGTACAAGCCCAGCAGATTGCAGGCCGCCAGCCGGTCCTTTTCATATTCCTCCAGGGTCCCCCTGTAGCCCATATATCCATTGCCAAGCAGGAACTTGTTTCCGTTCAGTTCTATATTTTCCCTCTTAAAATCTTTCTCTTCTATTATCCAGGACATATTAACCTCCAAACTTGCGTAAATCTTGCATGCAGACAGTGTCTCCCATCAGCCCCGCCATTCGTCGGGTATCCGGAGCGTCAAGCCTTCGGAACCTATTTTGTATTCCTTTCCGTATATCCGGATATCCGCCCCCGTACCATTTATGGTTTTAAAGCCGACGGTCTCTTTTGCCACATTTACCGCCAGTACGGCTCCCCTGTACATGGTCCTGAAGCTGTAGGATTTCCAGGCTTCAGGTATTGAAGGATTGAATACCAGCATATCCCCGTCGGACCTCATTCCTCCGAAGCCATAAACTATGTTGACCCATGCCGCAGCTATGGACGTGGTGTGAAGCCCCTCTCTCGTGTTGCGGTTGTAGTTGTCCAGGTCCATACGCGTTGCAAAGCCGAAAAAGTCAAAGGCCTCCCTGTGCCTCCCCAGCTCGGAAGCAAAAACCGAATGTATGGACGGAGACAGTGAGGATTCGTGAATGCACCTGGGCTCATAGAACTCATAGTTGACTTTTTTGGCTTCACGGGAAAACTCCTGGTTATACAGGAACATAAACATTAAAACGTCCGGTTGTTTAATCATGTCGTTCCTGTATATCCTGTCATAGGACCAGCTATGGTAAAGAGGAAAGTCTTCCACAGGTATTGACCTGATATCCACATGGGGAAGGTCGAAATAGCCTTCGTGCTGTTCGTATATCCCGCTGCCCTCTTCCAGGGGGATATGCATATTCCGGGCCATATTGCTCCAGTCTTCAGGTTCTGTATCCTTAAGCCGGAGTTTCTTCTCCGCACCGGAATACACCTGGGGCTTGTTTGCCCTGAGAGCCTCCAATACTTCCACTGTGTATTCAAAGGTCTTTTTGGCCATATAATTGGTATAGCAGTTGTTATTGACCATCATCTGGAATTCATCGGGGCCCATTACGCAATAGTATCCGAATTTCCCTGTTCTCGGGCTCCATTGGCCTCTTGTGGCCAGGAAACGGCATATCTGGACCAGCATTTCCAGGCCCTTTCCATACAGGAAATCCTCATCACCGGTGATTTTTGCATAATGCCAGACTCCATATGCCACCGCCGTACTGGGTTGGAACTGGAGGCTTGCATGCTGCCACAGCGTGCAGCTCTCCGTCCCGTCCAGAGTTGCTATGGGATAGCAGGCCCCTTCGCAGTCCAGCTCCTTTGCCCGTTCCATGGCCTCCGGAAGAGTGTTGTACCTGAATTCCAGCAGGTTTCGCGCCGCTTTGGGATTGTTGAACAGATAAAAGGGAAGGCAGTAGGTTTCGGTATCCCAGAAGGCATGCCCGCTGTACGCCTCGCCCGTCAATCCCTTGGCCCCTATATTGAGGCTGGGATCCTCTCCGTGATAAGTCTGGTGCATCTGGAAAATACAGTACCTTATACCCTGCTGGTTGTCGGCATCTCCCTCAATGCTTATGTCAAAGGTGTCCCATATATTTTCCCAGTACTTTATATTTTCTTCCCGTGCTTTATCAAATTTTCCGGAGCAATGTGCTTCAGCCAGTTCCGCTCCGTCCTTCCACACCTTTTCCGGTCCGGCGCCGCCGCTTTTTTCCGCATGGACCGCGGTCAGCTTGTCAAAGTAAACCGCCTCTCCACCAGCCAGCTCCAGACTGAATTCCAGCCCATTCAATTTCTCACCTTCAAAATATTTATATTCCGGCGCCTGCGGACAGTCTATGCTGAAACCCGCATACAC
>JAEWSZ010000154.1 GCA_023397905.1 Bacillota bacterium
TATTTCAATTCAGCCATAAGAACCGCCCCCATAGTAACAAAAATTTATATCAGATCATCCAGCTTCTCATCCTTGAAAGCCCCCAGCATGGCGGCGCCTACAATAATACCCGCATTGCCCATTTCGGCCATTTTAAACTCGGGTATATGTAGTTCCTTGCAGTAAATCCTTTCTCTCAAAAGATCAACCAGAGGATTTACAAGGCTATTCCCCAATTTACTGATAGGCCCGGCAATTATGACAACTTCAGGCATAAGGATATTTACAATATTGGCCAGCCCCTCCGCAAAATATATCAAGTACTCGCCGCAGAGCTTCCTGGCATGTTCGTCACCGGCTTTTGCGGCCTCAAAAGCCGTAAGCTCGGTTATCTGATTGTTGCAGCAGCTCCTGAAGAGATTTGCAAGTATTGAATCAGGATATTCTTCAATAAGCTGTTTTGTCTGGCTTATAAGCGCCGAAGCGGAAGCATACTGCTCCCAGCAGCCCTTTCTCCCGCAGGTGCACTGTCTTCCGTTAAAATCTATCACCATATGGCCAAACTCGGTGCCTCCGAAATTCAGGCCGTTGTATATGCAGCCCTCCATAATCATTCCGCCGCCAATGCCCACTCCGACTTTAATAGTCAGCGAATTGCCGGTGCCGTATGCGGCTCCCAGCAAATATTCAGCAATAGCAACGCAATTGGCATCGTTTTCAACATATACGGGAATATTAAAATGCTTTTGTATTTCAAACCTCACCTTGGCATTGTTTAAATTCATGGTGTAGTTTTTCAGGACTATACCGAGTTCATTGTCGGTAATGCCGGGACAGCCCACCCCGATATATCTGATGTGCTTGATCTCCATGTCCTCGTCGTCAAGGATTTTCTGGATCAGCCTGCACATATCCTCCATGATCTCTTCAAATTCACGGTCCTTGTTTGTTGGAACAGTATCCCTGCGTATTAGTTTCCCATTCTTGTCCAGTATTCCTGCTACAATATTTCTTACCCCGAGTTCAACACCAATACTATATTTCATTTTTTATACGCCTCGTTTTTAATTTTATATTTCCTTAAAAGGTTATATAAATAAGCTTTCTTCTTCTTACTTAATTATATATTAAACTCAAATTTATTTATAACCTCAAAATATCTGATATCCACCTGTTTAAGAGTATTAAAAGCATGAATATGCAATGTGGTCAGGAATATAATGGCAATATCCCAATAGCTTATTTATTCTATTACTTTTTAATTTATTTTACAATATAATTTTTCATATAAAATTTCTATTGCACAAGATAGTATTATATACATTTTTAATAAATTGGCAACAATTTTTTCACAGATTGGACACATTTATAGTATAGGTACAAGTAACTTTTTTATTAAAGCAAAAAATGGATAGCTCCCTGAAAAAGGAGATATCCATTCAATTGCAGTACTAGCGCTCAAATGAGACATTTCAGCAATGGTATTTTATTATTAATTTTAAATAATTATTTTCTGAGGCTGTCGATAAGATCCTTTATATCCTGGGATTGTTTCATCAAATCATCCAGTTTTTTCTGGAGCTCATCCAGCTTTGCCTGATCGACCTGTTGATTTCCAGGCGGAGTTGCCGTCTCTCCGGGCTGCTGTACGGCCGGCGGCTCGGTATCACCGTTCTGGTCCACAGTTGGCGGCTTGTTTCCGGAAGGCTTTAGACCTCCGCTGAACAGATTATTCAGCGCTTCATCCAGATTATTTCCTATACCGTGTTTAAAATCCGCTCCCTGCTGGTAGCCCACAACCACCTTTTTCACCTGGGGTATGGACGAGGTGCTGTTGGATTGGATATAAATCGGTTCTACGTATAGCACACTGTTTTCAATAGGTATGACAAGCAGACTCCCCTTAAACACCCTTGAGCTTCCCTGGCCCCAAAGCGTGAGGTTTTCAGATATCTCACTTATCTGGTTTATGTTTACCTCAACCTGATCGGGCCCCAGTATATTGGTATTTTTAGGGAAATTAAACAATATCATTTTGCCATAGTCATCCTTTGAATTTCTCACAGCCAGCCACGAAATCATATTGTGTTTCTCTCCCGATGGGGTAAAGGGCCTCATCAATATGAGCTCTTCGTCCTTTCCCAGTTCATCCGGCAGCTTGACCATGTTGTAATAGGCATCGATTTCCTTGACTCCCCCGGGATTTTGCGCATCCGGATATTTCGCAATACTCCACTCATCGTTGTTTGTGTAGAATATTGAAATATTCTCCTGCTGCTTGTCGGGATCCAGGTGATATTTTTTCAGTATTTCTGTCTGAATCTTAAACAGGGTTTCCGGATATCTCATATGAGTGGCAATATCATCAGGCAGGGGATCCTTGGAAAATACTCCGGGATATACTTTGGCGTATGCCTGTATGATTGGGTCACTGGGATCAATAATATAATATTTGACGGTCCCGTCATATGCATCCACAGTGATCTTTACCGAATTTCTGATATAGTTTATTCCGTTCAGAGACTGCAGGTCGCTTTCACTGCTGTCCGTATAGAAGGTCTGGGCATAGGGATAATTACCTGACAGCGAATAAGCATCCAGCACCCATACAAGCCTGCCGTCGGAAGTGATGGTAATTGCGGGATCGCTGTCCACTTTCAGGAAAGGCACGCCTTTCTGGGCCCTTTCCACCACATTTCTGTTCAGCAGGATCTGGGAATCGGAGGTTATGTTGCTGGAAACCAGAAGGTTTGCATCCATGTAATTCAGCGATAACAGTATTCTGTTCAGGAAGCTCATTCTGATCTTTCCCGCGTCTTTTGCATCAAAATAGTTGACGGTTGTTCCGTCATAGTCTATTTCAGGCTCCTTGCCGGCGTCTTTGGGATTGACTATGACATAGTTGTTTGTGAGCTCACCGTAATAAATCCTCGGCTCCTTTATATTCAGTGTCGTCTTGTCAACTGTATCCATCTTTAGACCGCTGAGCAGGAATTCCACCTGTCCCTGCGAGGTGAGCTTATTTATTGGGTTTACTACCACACCGTAGCCATGGGTATATTTGAAGGTCTTGTTTACAAAGTTCTGGTTCTGCAGAAAGCCTGAATTTATTTCCCTTGCGGAGATAAACACCGGTATCTCTTTGCCGTTGACCTTATAGTTCAGAATATCCCCGTTTGTAAAAGTATAAAAATTCGCATTGCTCTGGAGCTGCTTGTTGCTGTTCAGGGTAGGGGCATAGTCCACAACACGTATATTGTCAATTGTATTTCTGTTGTTCTGAAGAGTATCTGCAGTCAATTCCTTAACGGTGCTGAAATCATAGGGCTGTATTTTATCCAGGCCGAAAGCCGCCCTGGTTTCATGCATGTTGTCTTTAATATAGGACTTTTCAAATTCATATTCATTGGGCTTGACAAATACCGTCTGAATAATCCCGGAAGCCAGAGTTACCAGAATGAATATGGCCGGATACACCGCTATGGTAATGGCCGCTTTTTTCAGCTTTCCCTTCCACATGAAGAAGCCGGCGATAAGAACAATTGCCAGGACTATTATGGGGGCAACCGTATAGAACTTAATCCATATGTTTGTGTTTGAGTATCCGGCTCCGTTCAGGTTGTACCTTGTAAAGGAAGTATACAGCAGAGACTCTCTCTGGAATTTATAGGAAACCGTTTTAAGAACAAAGAATATGGCTATATTTATGAGGTTGTGCCGAAGTATGGTCTTGTCTTTCAGTTCATTAAAGGAAAAATTGTTGTTCAAGGCGGTTAAAAGTACCAGTATATAATATGCCGCCGAGTATATGACAACGAACAGCCACATATTGGATATAAAGTCCAGCAGCGACATGTAAAAGGGCCTCTGGAACATATAATAACCAATATCCTGCCCGAACTGAGGATCCACCCTGCCGAACTCCACGGAATTCATAAAAAGCAGCGCTTTATTGAAAAAGAAATTCCTTGTCATAAATGCGCCTGCAATTCCTATTAGAAGGGCCAGAGGAACGTTTATAAGCCTCCTGCGTTCCAGGTTGTTGCTGGCAAAGTATTTTTTCAGATTTTTTATTATGGATAAATTTGAAATAAATATAAACAAGCTGATGACAATAAAACTCAACAGGAAAAATATAACCTTGTACGACAGGTTTGTCGTGTATACGGTGCTGTAGTCCGACTGATGGTTGAGCTCCTTCAGCTGGATTATCTGCATGTATATGGAACTGCCGAAAATCGCAGCAATTGCTGCGATTATTAGAATGGCAATTACAACAAAGCCTCCCCTGAACCTTTTTTTATTTTTCTTGCTATTTTCCTTATAATAATCGTAATCCATTACCTTTTCTCCTCCCATAAAAACCCCCTTAACTTATGAAAATAGTGCTTCTACAAATTCTTCCGGATCAAATTCCTGCAAATCGTCTATCTGCTCGCCCACACCTATGAGTTTAACAGGAATATCCAGCTCCGACTTTATTGCAACAACGATTCCGCCTTTTGCAGTGCCGTCCAGCTTGGTCAGCACTATTCCGGTTATGTCTGCGGATTCGCTGAAGGTTTTGGCCTGTGAAATTGCGTTCTGGCCAGTTGTTGCGTCCAGCACCAGCAGCGTCTCCCTGTCCGCTCCGGGAAGCTCCCTGTCCAGGACCCTGGACAGTTTTTTCAGCTCTTCCATGAGATTTTTCTTGGTGTGCAGCCTGCCCGCCGTATCGCAGATGAGCAGGTCCGCCTTCCTGGATTTTGCCGCCTGGACGGCATCGTATATGACAGCCGCCGGATCGGAGCCCTCTTTTTGCATGATTATCTCTGTGCCGACTCTTTCGGCCCATATCTCCAGCTGGTCTATGGCGGCGGCTCTGAAGGTGTCGCCGGCCGCCAGCAGAACCTTTTTGCCCTGCTTTTTATAGAGATTTGCTATTTTGCCTATGGATGTAGTTTTACCGACGCCGTTCACACCTATGACTATTATGACGGCCGGCTTGGTTTCCAGCTTTAATCTATTTCCGCCCTTCTCCAGTATCTCTCTCAGTTCTTCCTTCAGCAAGCCTTTTACCTGCATGGGATCGGTTATTTTCCCTTCGCGCACCTTGAGCTTCAGATCTGCTGTTATCTTCATGGTGGTTTCTATTCCGAGATCCGAAGTGACAAGTATTTCTTCCAGCTCGTCAAACAGCTCGTCATCCACCTTTCCAAAGGAAACCAGCACCTGGTCTATCTTTTCAGTTATACTTTTTCTTGTTTTGGTCAATCCTTCTTTAAGTCTGTCAAAAAAGCCCATTTTCCCTCCGAGTTTGTTTTATTATTTGGCCTAGCTTGCCATTTCACCCATTTTCATGGATACCACCTTTGATACTCCATGCTCCTGCATTGTTACGCCATACATGGTATCGGCGGCCTCCATGGTTCCCTTACGGTGAGTGACCATGATAAACTGGGTGTTCTGCGAGAATTTTTTCAGATATTCTCCGAATCTGTATACATTTGCATCGTCCAGGGCCGCTTCGATCTCGTCCAGCAGGCAAAAGGGCGTGGGCTTCATCCTCAGTATGGCAAACAGAAGTGCGATTGCCGTAAATGCCCGCTCTCCGCCTGACAGCAGCATCATATTCTGCAGCTTTTTTCCCGGCGGCTGGACTTCTATCTCAATACCGCTCTCAAGGACATTTTCCCGGTCGGATATGATCAGCTCCGCCCTTCCGCCGCCGAACAGCTCCCGGTACACAATCCCAAAGTTCTCATTTATAAGCGTGAACTGCTCGATAAACTGCTTTTTCATTATCTGCAGCATTTCGGCAATTATTTTGTGAAGCTTGTCCTTTGCCTGTTCCATGTCATTTTTCTGGACGGACATAAACTCAAACCGCTCTTTTGTTTTAATATAATCGTCTATGGCCGAAACATTTACCGGCCCCAGCATTTTTATCTGGGCCCTGTAATCGTTAATGGTCTTCTGGGCCTGGGGTATGCTTTGGATCTCCTTTTTGAGCTCCAGCGCATTTGAATAGGTCAGTTCATACTCATCCCACATTCTGTCCTGGATGGACTTCATTTCCGTTTCGGCCCTGGTGTTTTTCACATCTATCCGGTTGTACTCCTCCTGCAGCAGCAGTATGGTCTTGTTGGAAGCATTGAGTTTTTCAATAAAGTCTGAGGATTCTTCCTCCAGAACCCGCTTCTCCTCCACCAGCCTGTCTATTTCAAAAGTCTTGCCTGTTTTTTCTTCCTGCAAACCTTTTATTTCATTTTCAAGGCCTTCTATGGACTGTTTCTAGGAAGCGATCTCGTCAACAGACCTGTTTTTCTCGCTTTCCTTCCTGGCCACGCTTTTGTGTATGGACTCTTTCTCCGACCTGATCCGGTCCAGGTGTTCTTTTGCACTCTGGAGACTTTCAACGATGGAATTCACTGATATTTTAAAGTCTGTGATTTCCTCGTGCAGTTCATCTCTTGCAGTCTGGTCGGATTTATATTTTTCCTGGTGCTCGGCAATTATGGCCTTTGTCTGGGTAATATCCTGTTCTATTGCCTCCAGCTCGTCCTCATATTTTTTCTGCTCCAGGGCGGTTTCCTGTTCCTGTTTGGCAATCTGGGCCTTTTCATCATTCAGCATTCCGATTCTGGCATCAGTCTTTTTGATATTGTCCTCTATCATGGCCAGATGATTTTCGTCTCTGGTCTTCACAAGCTCGCTGTCCCTGAGTTTGGAGCTTTCCACGTTGTATTCGGCCTCTATTTCCGAAAGCATATTCCTCACTTCGGAAAGCTTGCCGCTTATGGTGATCTCATCCTTTTTAAGCGCTTCTACGGCCTGTTCCAGCTCTGAAATTTCCCTGCTCCGGCTCAAAATACCGGAACTCCTGTGATCGCTGCTGCCTCCCGACATGGAGCCGCTGGTGCTCAATATATCCCCCTCCAGAGTGACGATCCTGAAGGAATAGCCGAATTTCCTGGCAATGGAGATACCTGCGTCGAGATTTTCCACCACCGCGACACGTCCCAGCAGATTTAATACCACTCCATTGTATTTTGCGTTGCAGGTCACAAGATCAGAGGCCAGCCCGCAAAAGCCGCTGAAGCTCTCAAGCCTGTGAAGGGTATTGTCGTCCAGGCGTTTTCCGTTTACGGCTGTAATGGGCAAAAATGTGGCTCTGCCCATTTTATTTTTCTTCAGGAACTCTATGGCCTTTTTTGCATCCTCTTCCGTGGAGGCGACGATATTCTGGAGAGCACTGCCCAGAGTCATTTCTATGGCGGTCTCATATTTTTTATCAACGGTCAGAAGCTGCGCCACCGTTCCGTGTATTCCGCTTCCGAAGTCGGAGGACGCCTGGCAGGCGTGCATTATTTCCTTAACGCTCCTGCTGTAGCCCTCCATACTCTTTTCCATATCCTTCAGGAGGCGCTGTCGCGAGCTCTTGACCTGGATATCCGTTTTAACAGCGGCATACTGTTTTTCAAATTCCTGAAAACTGCTTTGAAGCTCGTTCTTTTCAGTGGTAAGCTCCCGCATTTTTTCAGTGGAATGCTTTATGAGCAGAACGGTATTTCTTATACTCTCGGACAGGTCTTCCTTCTTCATGTTGTCCTTGTCCTTTTCCAGCTTCAGGGTATAAATCTCCGTTCCGATGGAATTCTGCCTTTTCTTTAAATTTTCAATATGGTTCTTGATATTGTTGATCTGCGTCCTCTTGTCGGACTGAATATCAAGCTTATCCATTATACCTGATTTTAAAAGCTCTATCTGCCTTTCGCTCTCGCTCAGGGTCGAGATGATCGAATCCAGCTCCGACTGGTATTTTTCAAGTTTTTTGGAAAAGTCGTCATACTGGCCGTTTAAATAGTCTATTTTACTCTGACGGGTTTTCTCCTCTGCGGACAACGATTCGGTCCTTGAATTGATCTCGGCCGTTTCCTCCTCCAGACGCTTGATATTCTGCTCCAGACTGTTTATTTTTTCATTGTTCAGATTTATCTCCGAACTGTTCTTTTCAAGATTTGTTTCTATTATGTAAAATCTGTCCCTGGACTCGTTTATTTTTTCCTCCAGGGTCTTGAGCATTTCGGTCTTTTGCTGGTTTTGTGCCGTAATATTGCGGAGTTTCCGCTCTTCGGCCTCGATGTTGTCCTTTATATCCTTGAATTGCTCTTCATACTCCTTGATTTTTTCCTTGAATTTGTCTATGCTGTCCAGATATACGTTAATCTCCAGCTCTTTTAAGCTTTCCCTCAGAGACAGATATTTTTTCGCGGCTTCGGACTGCTCTCTCAAGGGTTCGATCTGGGCTTCCAGCTCATTTATAATATCATTGATGCGAACCAGGTTCTGCTCCGTAAGATCCAGCTTTCTTTCAGCTTCCTGCTTCCTCACCTTGTATTTCATGATTCCCGAGGCTTCTTCGAAAATATGCCTTCTGTCCTCGGATTTTGAACTGAGGATCTCATCAACACGGCCCTGTCCGATGATGGAATATCCGTCCCTGCCTATTCCCGTATCCAGAAACAGCTCATGAATATCTTTAAGACGACATGACGTCTTATTTATATAATATTCACTTTCACCCGAACGGTAGACTCTTCTGGTTATGGTAACTTCGCTGTAGGAGACAGGAAGATAATTGTCCGAATTGTCAATTGTCAGTGAAACCTCCGCATATCCTACGGACTTTCTGTGTTCGGTGCCTGCGAATATTATATCCTCCATCTTGCTCCCGCGAAGGGTCTTGGCGCTCTGTTCCCCCAAAACCCATCTGACAGCATCGCCAATATTGCTTTTACCGCTTCCGTTGGGACCTACAACAGCTGTAATGCCCGCTGTAAAATCAAGAGATATTTTATCTGCAAACGATTTAAACCCCTGTATTTCCAGTCTTTTAAGATACATTCCCCACCCCGGTCAATTAAATTAATTGATCTTTAAAAATCTTTTTTAAAATCTGGTTAAATTTTAGCATACTTTAAAATTTATTGGAAGATACTGTACTCCCAATTTACTGTCAGGCGGAAGCCTTTCCGCCTGTAATATACATTATACGAAAAAAGGTATCCGAAAGTTTGCTATTTGACTCTCATAAGCTTCCTGGCGAACTTCACTACGGGCTTGAGAAGTATGCCCTCCATTTCCCTGCTCACAACCCTGAGCTGAGAACGTATTTCTATATTCTGAGGGCAATGGGTCTCACATTTTCCGCAGTCCTTGCACTGTGAGGCAAGAGATGGTTTGGACGCCAGCGCCATGTTCTGAAAATAGCGTATACGCGCGCCTCGGTCCTTTGTCAGGTACTTGTCGTTATAGTGTGAAAAACAGCCGGGGATATCCACCCCCGCAGGACATGGCATACAATAGCCGCAGGCTGTGCAGGGCACCCTGGTTCTTTCCTGCAGCACGCTTTTGACCTTTTCAAAGGCGCCCAGCTCTTCTTCCGTCAGGGAATTGGCCTGAGCGTCGGAAGCGATCCTTATATTGTCCAGAACCTGTTCTTCATTGCTCATGCCGGAAAGTACCACATTGACCTCCGGATGGTTCCATATCCATCGTAGTGCCCATTCGGCAGGCGATCTGTCCTTCTGGCAGTCAGCAAATGTCTTTTTTACTTCCTCGGGCAGATGCGTGACTAGCTTTCCTCCCCGCAGAGGCTCCATGACGACAACCGGTATACCCATGGCGGCGGCAGCCTTTAAGCCTTCCCTCGTGGCCTGGTTGTTTTCGTCCATATAGTTATATTGTATCTGGCAAAAATCCCAGGGATAGGCTTTTAATATATTCAGAAACTCGCTTTTGATACCATGGAAGGAGAAGCCTATATTTTTTATGGTCCCCTTTGCCTTCAGCTCTTCCAGCCATTTTAAAACCCCAAGCTCTGAAAGGCGGTCAAAGCCCGCTTTGTCAGTCAGCATATGGAGGAGGTAATAGTCAATATAATCCGTCTGGAGCCTGCCCAGCTGCGTATTAAAAATCTTCTGCGCGTTCTCCAGCTTTTTTACCATAAAGGGAGGCAGCTTTGTGGCTATCTTCACCTTTTCCCGCAAGCCTCCCGCAAGCGCTTTTCCCAGCAGGGATTCACTTCTGCCGGCATGGTATATGTACGCCGTGTCAAAATAATTCACACCCTTGTCAATGGAATCGTGTATCATGGCAATGGCCCTGGGCTCGTCTATCATTCCGGCCCTTGTGGGAAAGCGCATGCAGCCGAACCCTAAAATAGAAAGCTGATCTCCGTTTTTTGAATTTTCTCTTGTTAACATAGTTATTCTCCCAACCTCACTTTTGCCGCAAATTCATGTCCTTCGGGCACATTTCCTCCCGAAAAGTCAATTACCGCACTTTTACCCTGCTGCTCCGCCGACAGTATCAGATGGCACAGCGCTATTCCCGTGTCAATGGTGCTCAGTCTTCCGAAAAGACGGTCTTTGATAAAATTCATTTTTTTACGGCTCACAATGATTTCCTTTAAAGCTCCGCTGAAAAACCAGGTCTGCGTATTTCTGGCAGAAGGAGCCAGCCTCACCGGTTCAAGCAGCTGGCCGGCCTCCTGGATGGAAGTGATCTCCTGGAGGCTGTTTCTTTTGAATTCTGAAGTATTTTCCCTGTGCAGGGGTTCATTTACATTTCCAAAGGCCAGCATTATCACAAAGTCCAAGCCGTTTTTAGAGGCTAGTGTGTCCCTGCCGGGTTTTGCCCCGCCCAGCCAACAGACTCCAATATTATTGGCGGACAGAAAAAGATCCATTTGCTGGAGTGTAAAGCCGGAATTTATCAGATATCCCTCTTTTTTTTCCGAGTACAGGCAGAGATAATGGGGCGCTTTTATGGAAAACATTCCATTTATTTTATCCCCTGAAAGAACGGCAAATTCAAGCCGTATGCTTTCATCAAGTCTCACAGTTCTTTCCGAAAAGGCCAGCAGTTCTTCAATCCTTTCCTGAGGCAGCGGAGTCATGTCATATTTCCTGATGGATTTCCTTTTAAAAATAGCTGTATAAAGTTCAGGATTCATCATTTTATCCCCCTCCCAATTTTTTAAATATTAATATTGATAATATTAATTATCTCATTAATTTTCTCAAACAAAAATAGAACGCCATATATATTTCAATATAGCGTTCTATTTTTTAAATGTCAACGCGATATTTCCCATGGAACAGAATTGATAAGTCAGGATTCCGCATTCTTCATTTATCTGGTGGCCACCAGCACGCAAGCCTGCACCTGCTGCAAACCAAGATCGCCGATCTGCTTCAGCAGCTCATCGTCATAGGTTCCCGGCTGCAGCCAGATATATTTTATGCCCAGCTTTGCCGCTTCGTCTATGACAGCCCTTCCCCGCTTTGGCGACACCACCATATCGATCACCTCCGGCACTGCCGGCAAGGAGGTGAGGTCCTTATAGCACCTGTCACCCTCCACGGTATCATACATCGGATTTACGGCATAGACCTCATATCCCTTTTCTTTCAGCCTCCGGTAAATCATATTGCCATATTTCTCCCGGTCCTGGTTTGCTCCCACAACCGCCCATATTTTTTTCTCAAGCATAGTTTCTTCCAGCATAATGTTTGGAAACCTCCCATCTTTAACAATAAGTATATATCATAATGTAAATTGTATCCTGTTATTAATTATACCACATACCATGCGGTGTAATCCGGTAAACTGTGCCTTCCCCATAAATATTTTATTCTTCCTGCTTCATATTTCCGGCAGCCGGTTTTTATTCATTTACATAATTTTTATTATCAGTAACCCAATAGGCAGAGAAGGCATAAAATAATCTGTAAGCATTTTTTAATAAAATCCAATAATGAAGGAGGTTGGCATGATGCCAAATTGGAATAATGACAATAATGCGCCTAATATACAGGCGATGAATATTCCCCAGAAGTATGCCCCTATGATGGAAATGCCCCAGGAACAGTTAGAGGCTATGTACCCCAGATGTTACTATATAATCCATCCTGAAGTATGCCGCCACTGCGACAATTTTGTTTCTCAGTTCGGGAATATGTACACCCCCTCCCGGCAGCAGCTGGATGAAATGGTGGACAATATCGACAACTCGGTGGGAGAAGATGTGGATGCTGATTACCGTGACGAGGAATTGGGCTATGACGACTATTATGGATATGAGGACGGATATAGCGGCAGCTATGAATACTATGACGAAAGAGAACCTGACGGCTACGGCGGGGGTTTCGGAGGGGGCTTTGGCGGCAGAAGACGTTTCCGCAGGGACCTGATCTCAATTCTGCTTTTAAGAGAGCTGCTCCGCAGAAGACGCCCCTATTATGGCTATCCCGGAGGGCATGGCTGGTATTGATTTTGTCTATTGCGCCGGATATTACCACTGGCGCAATTTTCAGTTGCGTCCGTCCGTTTATGTCCTTATTCCATAAGCACAAGCGGGGACGCCGGTTAATATAATACTACAGAAAACAAATTTATCAGGAGTATTTTAAATATGCAATTTAATATGATTCCCACCGGAAAGCATCAATTGCCGCCGCTTCCATACCCATACAACGCCCTGGAGCCGGTGATAAGCCAGACCACTTTACATTTTCACCATGATAAGCATCACAAGGCATATGTGGACGGACTTAACACGGCCGAAACCAGCATGGAGGACGCGCGCAGGAGAAATGATTACACCTATGTTAAATATTGGGAAAACGAACTCGCCTTTAACGGATCGGGCCATATCCTTCATAGCATTTTCTGGACAATTATGGCCCCCATTGGCGCAGGCGGACAACCGGGGCCCAATACCATGAACCAGATCAATAACTATTTCGGAAGCTTTGATGCTTTCAGACAGCAGTTCAAAAGCGCCGCCGGAAAGGTTGAAGGGTCAGGCTGGGCAATACTCACCTGGCAGCCCTCCTGGAGACGCCTGGAAATATTGCAGGCGGAAAAACATCAAAATCTGACCCAGTGGAGCGGTATCCCGATCCTGGTATGCGACGTCTGGGAACATGCCTATTATCTTGATTATCAGAATGACAGGACAAAATTTATCGACAACTGGTGGAGCCTTATTAACTGGTATGAGGTAGAAAGAAGATTGCTTATGGCAATAAACGGACAGGTCTCGCTGGTCAGCGGAGTATAAACGGGTATATGCTTTTTTTGACAATAGAATATAATGGGACATTCCCGGCCGGAAGCTTGTTTCCGCACTGCCGGGGCATGTCCCCAATCTGAACAGTTAATTGATATTACCGCGGTTGAATATAGAACTTAATGGCAGTTCTTTCTTCACCGTCAATATTTACTTCTGCAAAAGCCGGAACCGCTACAAGATCAATTCCGTTAGGAGCAACAAAACCTCTGGTGATTGCAATTGCCTTAACCGCTTGATTTACTGCTCCGGCGCCAACTGCCTGGATCTCCGCATAATTATTGTCGCGTAAAACAGCGGCTAATGCTCCAGCAACAGATTTGGGCTGCGAATTAGCTGAAACCTTTAGAACTTCCATAAATACATCCTCCTAAAAAATGCTTTAATAAAATAATAAAAAAATATTTATATATCTAACTATTACTATTCTATATATTACTGCAAAATCCTTCTTTTTACATTTAAAAATTTTATGTCCAGATTAATTAAACTTTTTTATTAAAAATAAATCAATTTCGTCCTTTGTCTCTACTTTTATGTTCTTAAAATTAAACATTTCCTTTAATTTTATAATATTTTGTCTTTTTTGCCCAACCACATTGGAGATTTCCTTGGGATTGGCCTCAATGACTATATCCGGTATTTTTTCAAAACCGTTTTGGCGTACATATCTTTCCATTTTATTCAGCATTAGCCTGGCTTCCACAAGCTGCCTGAAGGCCGGGTGAAAGGGGCCCGCTTCCACCTCGCCGGTTTCGCTTATGCTGTCCGTGGGCTGAAGCCCTATGCGTATGACGTTGATATGGTTATTTTCATAAATCTCCAGCAGCTCTGCGCATATATCCGCCGCCTCCTCAGTTGAAAGTGGCGTATACCTGCCCTCTCTGTACATTTTCTCAAGATAGGTATTTTTAATGACCAGCGTCGGGTATATCCTCACCATATCCGGCCCCATCCTTACCACTCTTTCGGCAGTCAGCAGGGACTTTTCCCTGGAATCCCCCGGAAGTCCTATCATGGTCTGGATACCCAGAGAAAATCCATATTTTCTGATCATTGCGGCAGCTTTTGACACCGTCTCAATATCATGCCCCCGGTTGCTGCTCCTGAGAATTTCATCATCCAGGCTCTGGGCCCCTAATTCTATGGTTCTCACTCCATATTTCCGGAGCATGCCGAGGATTTCCCCGCTGATGTAATCGGGGCGTGTGGAAATTCTCATACTGTCCACTCTGCCGGACTGGATATAACTATGCCCGATTTTCAGATACCATTCCTGTTCTTCTGCGGCTATGCCCGTAAAACTGCCGCCGTAAAAGCCTATCTCCACAAAAGCGTCCCCGCAGGTGGAAAGATGTTCCTCGACAGTCCGCCGGATATCCTCTTCACTGGCGTCCGTAAGCTGCCCGCTTATGGTCTTCTGGTTACAGTATATGCAATCAAAAGGGCAGCCTTTATGAGGTACAAAAACAGGTATTACAATATGTTTTTTGATTTATAACACCTCTTCTATTATTGTTTTTATGGTTTTATTCTGAATTCTGGCTACTGACTGCCGAATCTGCTTAAAGCATCCCTTGCGGCGCTCTGCTCAGACTCTTTTTTGGAATGTCCTTTTCCCTGTCCTCCAGCCTTGTTATTTATCCTCACCTCGGTCACAAAGCTTTTATCATGGTCTGGACCTGTCTCCATGACAATATGATAGGTTATGGACTGCTCGCCCTTTTGCTGCACCAATTCCTGCAGCTGGGTCTTATAATCGTAAAACAGCTTTCCCTGCACGCAGCTTTTGATTATCTTTTCCATGTGCTTAAGGATGAACTCCCTGGCGGTGTCAAGCCCGCTGTCGGTATAAATGGCGCCTATGAGAGCTTCAAAGGCGTCCGACAGTATGGAGTTTTTGTTCCTCCCTCCAGACAGCTCCTCGCCCTTCCCAAGCAGAAGGAATTCTCCCAGACCTATATCCCTGGCACATTCTGAAAGAGAGCTTTCACAGACAATTTTGGCCCTTGTCACCGTCAATTCACCTTCCGGCAGGTTCGGGTACATTTTATATAAATATTCGCTTATGGTCAGACCCAAGACCGAGTCGCCGAGAAACTCTATTCTCTCATTGTATTTCAGCTTTTTGGCTTTCCGTTCATTGGCATATGAGCTGTGAGTCACAGCTGTCAAAATTTTATCTTTATCACTGAAAACATAGTTGATCCTGCTTTCCAGTAAAGATAAATCTTTGATATGACTTTTATCGGTATTGTTCATTTTTCCTCCAGAAATATCCGGCACAGCTTTTCAGCTTTGTTCTGCCGGAACAAAAAATAAAGATGGAGTCCGCTCCATCTTTATTTTATACTTTTATATTTATCTCATCAATAGCATAATTTTATTCGTACTTTTTCAAACATATAGTAGCATTGTGTCCGCCAAATCCAAGAGCATTTGAAAGTGCGTATTTTATATCGGCCTTTTTGCCTGTATTGGGTACGCAGTCCAAATCGCACTCGGGATCCTGGTTTTTAACATTTATTGTCGGCGGCAGGAAGCCTTCGTCCAACGCTTTGGCTGTTATTATGGCTTCAATAGCTCCGGCTGCGCCAAGCAAATGGCCTGTCATGGATTTTGTAGAGCTCATTGCAACATTTTTTGCGGCGTCTCCGAATACTTTTTTGACAACATTGACCTCAGTGGGATCATTTAACGGAGTTGAAGTACCGTGAGCGTTTATATAGCCGACTTGCTCAGGTTTGATTCCAGCGTCGTCAATGGCCATCTGCATGCTTCTGGCTCCGCCTTCTCCATCCGGATGAGGCGCGGTGATATGGTATGCGTCGCAGGTACAGCCATAGCCCACTATTTCAGCTAATATACTTGCGCCTCTCTTTACAGCATGCTCAAGCTCCTCGATTACAAGGATACCGGAGCCTTCTCCCATTACAAAACCGTCTCTGTCCTTGTCAAAAGGCCTTGAGGCTGTGTTGGGATCAGGATTTTTGGTCATGGCTCCCATGGAACAGAACCCTGCATAACTCATCATAGTGATAGAAGCTTCCGCTCCTCCTGTTATCATAACGTCGGCATCTCCGCGCTGTATGACCTTAAATGCGTCGCCGATGGCATTATTTCCCGTAGCGCAGGCTGTTACAACACATTCATTAAAGCCTTTAAAACCGTACTGAATTGCAATACGTCCTGAAGCCATGTTTGAAATCATCATGGGAATGAAGAAGGGGCTTACTCTTCCGGGTCCCTTGTTTATCAGATTATTATGCTGCTCTTCAAAAGTCTCAAGGCCGCCTACACCTGAACCTACTATTACACCGCACCTGTCCCTGTTTAAGGATTCCAGATCAAGTTTTGAGTCCTCTACGGCCATTTTTGCGGCAGCCATTGCAAACTGGTTGTATCTGTCCATTCTTCTGGCTTCTTTTTTGTCTATATATTCCGCCGGGTCAAAATCCTTTATTTCAGCTCCGACTTTTGTGGAAAGCTCTGACACGTCTATTCTTGTTATTTCACTTATACCGTTTTTGCCCTCTTTGATTGCTCCCCAGAACTGCTCAACTCCCATACCCAGGGATGATACAACTCCAGCGCCTGTTATAACTACACGTCTGCTCATTATTTAGCCTCCATTTATTTTTTGGTTAAAAGAATAAATATATAAAAATCCTTATAGGATAATACCGATTTCCGAATTTGCCGAGACAGGGTGGGATATTAAAAAAAGTCCCTTAGAGGGACTTTTTTTAAGTATTGTTTTTGATGTATTCAACAGCATCACCAACTGTAGTGATTTTTTCTGCTTCATTGTCCCGAATCTCAAGTCCAAACTCTTCTTCGAGAGCCATGATAAGCTCAACGATATCAAGAGAATCCGCTCCGAGATCATCTATGAAAGAAGATTCCATAGCTATATCGTCTTCTTCAACGCCTAACTGCTCAACAATTAACTTTTTAACTTTCTCGAAAACCATATATTCACCTCCTTCCAAGGAATGCTTTCAAAAGTTGCACACATATATTCTATAGTATAGTATGCAATTTTGTAATTAATATTTTAAGCTGAATACCTTTTTGAATCAAGCTATCCTTGCTAATATTATTACATAACTAACCCACCGTCAATATCTATTACCTGACCTGTAACATAACCGGCCTCATCTGAAGCGAGAAAAGCGACAACATTGGCAACCTCTTCCGGTGTCCCGAACCTTCCGAGGGCAATCTTCTCCAAATATTTCTGCTTTAGATCCTCCGGCAATATTTCTGTCATCTGGCTCTCTATCAGGCCGGGAGTAACCGCATTACAGGTAATCCCCCTGGGAGCCAGCTCCTTTGCGGTGGTTTTGGTCAAACCTATCATGCCCCCTTTGGAAGCTGAATAATTTGCCTGGCCTGCATTTCCATAAGCACCTGCAACAGAAGAAATATTGACTATCCTGCCATATCTTTTTTTCAGCATAAGCTTTGAAGCGGTTTTGGTACACAGGAAAGTGCCTTTGAGATTTATATCCAGAACGGTGTCCCAATCGTCCTCAGACATCATCGCCATTGGCTTATCCCTTGTTATACCGGCGTTGTTCACAAGGATATCAACGCCTCCAAAGGCTTCTACAGCTTTGTTTATCATAGCTTTTACATCTTCCGCATTTCTGACGTCCCCTATGGTGGTCACTACTTTGATTCCCATAGCTTCGAACTCTTTTGCGGTTTCAAGAACTGCTTCTGAAGTTGCATTGAGAACTATATTGGCTCCCAGTTTCCCCAGTTTTTCTGCTATAGCTCTTCCTATTCCTCTTGAGGAACCGGTTATAACAGCAGTTCTCCCTTCAAATTGCATAGGTTACACCCCCAATTCCTGAAGAGTCGCATTAAGACTCTCAAGGTTTTCAACATTGAGTACTTTGACCTCTTTATCAATCTTCTTTACAAAACCGCTGAGAACCTTGCCCGGACCTATTTCAATAAAAGTGTCCACCCCTTGTTCCAGCATGGTCCTTACACAATTTTCCCAGAGCACGGAATTGCTGACCTGGTTAATCAGGGATTTCTTTACTTCATTTTTATCAGTTACAGCCTTTGCTGTGACATTGGCCACAACCGGTATCTTGATGTCATTTAAGGTGACTTTTTCAAGTTCTGCGGCCAGTTTTTCCCCTGCCTGCTTCAAAAGGCTGCAATGGAATGGAGCGCTGACAGGCAGCATCATAGCTCTTTTTGCGCCTTTTGCCTTGCATATTTCATTGGCCTTTTCAACCGCCGCCACCTCACCTGCAATGGCAAGCTGTCCTGGGCAATTGAAATTTGCCGGTTCAACCACGCCAACCGCCGAAGCTTCCTTGCAGCTTTCAACTACGGAATCGTTATCAAGTCCGATTATGGCAGACATTGCTCCAACTCCTACCGGAACCGCTTCCTGCATGAACTTGCCTCTTTTTCTCACCAGAGCCACAGCATCTCCGAAGCTTAAAGTTCCGGCCGCAACATGAGCCGCATATTCTCCAAGGCTGAGCCCGGCTACAAAGTCAGGCTTTATCCCTTTCTCAAGAAGAGGCTGCATGCATGCAACACTTGTGGTAACTATAGTCGGCTGAGTGTTTTCGGTAATTTTCAATGTTTCATCATCGCCGTTAAAAATCATTTCCTTAATGTCAAAACCAAGGGCGGCAGTGGCTGTTTCAAAAATTTCATCCGCACTCTTATAGGCTTCTGCAATTTCTTTTCCCATGCCCACATACTGAGCTCCCTGTCCAGGAAAAATAAAAGCTAGTTTTCCCATACAAACCTCCAGTTATATAATATTTATAATTGAAAAATTTATAAACTTATTTTCAAATTATTTAAACCATTTCAATGCTATAGATCCCCAGGTCAAGCCTCCGCCGAAACCTACCATGACCAGATTGTCGCCTTTTTTCAGCTTTCCTTCCCTGTGCGCTTCATCCAAAGCCACCGGTATAGACGCCGAAGATATATTTCCGTATTTATGGATAATATAGTGGAGTTTTTCATCCGTTATGCCAAGCTTTTTGATGGCTCCGTCTATAATACGGGTATTGGCCTGATGGGGAAAAATGAAATCCAGGTCCTCCACGGTCATATCCAGATCCTCCAGTACTCTCAGCGTTGCGGAAGACATGGCCTTTACCGCAAACTTGAACACCTCTGTCCCATCCATCCATATGGAATTGTATTTGCCGTTGAGCCTTTTTTCCTTTTCGGCCTCCGTCAGGTACAGATTTGGAATTGTAATATTCATGCCTGAGCTCCCGTCGGAACCAAGGAAGGAATTTAAAATCCCATAGCCCTTTTCAACTTCTCCCAGCACCACAGCCCCTGCGCCGTCGCCGAAAAGCACACATGTGTTTCTGTCCTTCCAGTCAACCGCTTTCGAAAGTCCTTCACAACCTATTACCAGCGCGTGCCGGAACATTCCGTTTGCAATAAACTGCTGCGCCGTGACCAGTCCGAATATAAAACCGGTGCAGGCCGCGTTGATGTCATAAGCGGTGGCGTTTTTCGCCCCGATGGCTCCCTGGACGGTGCACGCTGCAGAAGGGGTCATATAATCAGGTGTTTCAGTTGCCAGTATTATCAAATCTATATCTTCAGGATGTAATTTCGCATCTTCCAAAGCCTTCCTTGCCGCTTCTATTCCCAGCGAATAAGCCGGTGTGTCTCCGTTTAAAATTCTTCTTTCTGATATCCCTGTTCTTTTGATAATCCACTCATTTGATGTCTCAACCATTTTTTCTAAATCATTGTTTGTAAGCACTTTTTCAGGCAGACAGCTGCCGGTTCCCAAAATGCCAACACTTTTAGCCGATATCGTCATCAGAGGGCTTCACCTCCATGTTTTTAAATTGTTCTTTGATTTCATCTACGATTCCATATTGAATTAATGGAATTGTTCTTTTAAGAATTGCCGTCCTGATTGTTTTTGCCTTTGAGGATCCGTGACTTTTAATGACCAGCCCGTCTATCCCCAGTACAGGCGCGCCTGAAAGTTCATCTGCATCAAATTTATTTTTGAAATCCTTGAAAAATGGATTTAGCAAAAGATAGCAAACTTTTGTAAAAATATTTGAAGTGAATATTTTCTTCAGTTCTTTCAAAAACAAAGAACCCGCGCCCTCGTACAGTTTTAATGCAACGTTGCCCACATAGCCGTCACAGACAGCGACGTCGACATCACCGCCTGTAATATCATTACCCTCTATATTACCAACAAAATTGACTGGTGAAGCTGATAACAGTCCAAAAGCCTGCTTCAGGGTGTCATTTCCCTTTGCATCCTCGGAACCAACATTCAACAAGCCGATCTTGGGGGTTTCAATATTATAAATAAGTTTCATGTAAATGGAACCCATGGTTCCGAATTGCAAATAATTAATAGGTCTGCAGACAGTATTCATACCTGCGTCTATAATTAAGACCATTTCCTTTCTGGAAGGGACCAGCGCAGGAAGAGACGGTCTGTCTATACCTTTTATACGCCCCACCAGCAGAAGTGAACCCGTCATCAAGGCTCCCGTATTTCCCGCCGATATTAAAGCGTCTCCTTTTTTTTCCTTTAAAAGCTTCAAACCCACAACCATTGAAGAATCTTTTTTGCCTCTTATTGCTTTTGTAGGGGTATCATCACCTTTTATTACCTCTGTAGCGTTTACTATTTCTATTCTGTCCCTGTTGTATTCCCTGCCCTGCAAAACCTTTTCAATTGCTTCGCTGATTCCCACAAGTGTTACTTTAAAGCCGTCCTGCATTTGTATTGCTTCCAAACATCCATCTATAATAGCATCAGGGGCGTTATCGCCACCCATGGCGTCAACAATAATATTTATCATACTTTCCTCCATCTTGCCAAAAACCGTCATATATTTTTTTATTATCTGAGCTGCTGGTCCTTAACATTGCTTTTATCAATTGTCACCAGAATAAACTTGCCTCTGAAGACTTCTATTGTTTTTTCATATATTTTGACCCAGACAATGAATCTGTTTCTTTTATTCTCCCTTACTTCCGCCTTTGCAACAAGCTTTGCACCGGAATAAACGGGAATCTTGTATTTTATGTTTGCAACGCCTACAAGCGCTACCTGCGCGTCTATCACCGCAATTGCAAGAGTTTCAGCCAGTGAATATATATAGTGCCCTCTCACGATATGAGTCTTTTCAAATGCCATCGTATTGTTGGTTTCCATCAGGGATATGGCGCTCTGCCCCAACTGCAGATCTATCAGTTCTCCGATAAATTCGCGGCCCTCGATGGATTTCAGCTTTTCCTGGTTGGTCTCGGCCACGCTTTTAATTCTTTCCCTCAATTCAGGAATTCCCAGTTCCAGCCTGTCTAAACGTATTGTAGGTACACTTACCTTAAAAAAATCAGCCAATTCTTCATCTGTTAAAAATGGGTCATATTTGATTTTTTCAAGCAGAATCTTCTGTCTCTGTTGCTTTTGCGATGAGGATCTGCTCACTAAGAACCACTCCTTATTAATTATTAACAATTATAATTATTACCAGATACTAATTGCTGATAACAAAATTATATATTAACTTTATTATTATTGCAACTATTTTCTGATAATATTAACCAAAATGCCGGGCAAATCATTGTGTTTGCACTATTGCCAGCTCTCCCAGACAGCTGCTGCCAGAATATAATACCACCCGGTAAATCAATCCCTTTCACATAAGACGGCACATCGTACATCAGGAAAAAACATCTTTTTCTCAAAAGTTAATTACCACCGGTTTTCAGCCGGTGGTAATTGATTTCGGATAGCTGTTAAAAAACTGAATTTCATCAATTATTTCAGAACAGCTTTATTATATATCATTATATATCGTTTGGATTCAAGACTTTTATGTTCTTTGCAAAGAAATCAATTCCGGAGTATATTGTCACTATAACCGCTATGAACATCAGATATGCGTCAATCTGGATATCAGTGAACAGAGAGAAGGGGAAATTATTCAGCATCGCAACCGATACGGCAATGGTCTGACAGACCATCTTTATTTTTCCGGATTTGTTGGCGGCAATCACCTGGCCTTCTCCTGCTGCAACCAGTCTCATGCCTGTGACAAGAAGCTCTCTTGAGATAATTATCATTGCAGCCCAGCCTGTGACTGTACCGCGCTGAACCAGCGCTATCAATGCGGCTGTTATTAACAATTTATCGGCTATGGGATCGAGAAATTTTCCAAAAGCGGTAACAAGCTTGTGTTTTCTTGCTATATAGCCGTCCACGCCGTCGGTGCTGGCAGCTATAATGAACAGAACGGCGGCCACATAGTTTCCGTACCCGTTAATAAATTCATTTATCCTTAACATTTCATTCCTGCAAAAAGATAGCAATGAAAGATTTACAGTGGCATCAGGTATGGGAATGACAAAAATCATGAATAAAGGCACAAGAATTATTCTTGAAATGGTTATTTTATTTGGCAAATTCATTCTATTACCTCTCCTATCAAATCATAATCTTCAGAATTTAATATCTTTACTTCGACCAAGCTCCCTGAATCAAGAGGATATGGACTGGTGAAATACACCACCCCGTCAATTTCAGGCGCTTCGGCATAAGTTCGTCCATAATAGAATATACCATCATCAGCAATCCCGTCAACAATTGCTTTGTAAACTTTTCCAATCCTGCCTGTGTTTATTTCTCCGCTGATTGCATTCTGAACTTCCAATACGTCTTTTTGCCGCTTTAGCTTTATGTTTTTCCTGATCTGGTTTTTCATTTTCGCGGCAGGAGTACCTTCTTCCCTGGAATATGTGAATACGCCAAGCCTGTCAAATCTGAACTCTTTTACGAAATCAAGCAGCTGCCGGAAATCCTCCTCCGTCTCATCAGGAAATCCTACAATCATGGAAGTTCTGATAACAATATCTTTTACCCTTTCTCTCAGCCTGTATAGAGCCGAACGGATCTCGGACATATTTCCCCTCCGGCCCATGAGCTTCAATATCCTGTCGGAGGCGTGCTGTACAGGGATATCAATGTATTTGCATACCTTTGGATTTGCCGCCATCTCATCGATCAATTCGTCGTCGATTTCCTCAGGATAACAGTAAAGCAGCCTGATCCACTCAATTCCGTCAATGCCGGATATTTTTCTTATTAATTCGGGAAGCATTTTCCTGCCGTAAAGATCCGTCCCGTAACGCGTGGTATCCTGAGCCACCAGTATCAGTTCCCGGGTACCTTTCTGTGCCAGGGTTTCCGCTTCTTTTACCAGAGATTCTATTTTCCTGCTTCTGTAAGCGCCCCTTAAATACGGGATGATACAGTAAGTACAGCGGTTGTCACACCCCTCCGATATTTTCAGGTATACAGAATGCCCGCCGGAAGAAATAATCCTTTCCTCATCAAGATAATCTGTTTCGTCCAGCCTGCCGTAGGAAGCAACCTTTTCACCTTTATAGGCCTTGTTTATCACCTGTGCTATTTCCTTATAGCTGCCTGTGCCAAGCACCGCATCCACTTCCGGTATCTGATCGAATATTTTTTCTTTATACCTCTCGGCCATACAGCCTGTGACTATCAGTAGTTCGCAGCTGCGCTCCTTTTCCTCCGCCATCTCAAGAATGGTATTTATGGATTCCTGCTGGGCGGATTCAATAAAGCCGCAGGTATTGACAATGAGAATATCCGCAGCTTCCTTGTCGTTGACAATCTCGTAATTTGCGTGTTTAAGCATGCCCAGCATAATTTCACTGTCTACTAGATTTTTGGGACAGCCCAATGACACGATACCTATTTTTTTGTTCACCAATTACACTCCCCGGTTAAAATAAATGCTTCTGTAATAATATTTTCAATATTGAGTTTTGTTATATTAGTTGATATAAACACATCGTTATATTTATCAAAACCCTATTAAAAATTATTTAATAATATTCCGCACTTGTCAAGTAATTACTCCGGGTCAAAATCAAGAGTTTTACCGGCAGTGATAACTTTATAACCAGGATGTAAATTTTTTGTGTATTTTACGGCAGGAGATTTAAGGTTTACTCATCTGGAAGGAAACGGCTGATAGCTTTTGATATCTGGCTGTAACTGAAGCCTCTGCTCATGAGAAAAGTTTTCATTTTGTGAATTGTTTTTTCATCAAAGGAAGTGTATTTGTAATATTTTTTTTTCAGCAATTCATAGGCTACATTGTCTTCATCCAGGTCAAAATCCTCCAGGGCACTGTCTATTATGTCGTCAGGTATGCCCTTGTGACTCAGTTCCATGGATAAAAGCTTCTTTGACTCCGGTTTAAACTTTAATTTTTCGGTTATGAATTTCTCGGCATATTTATAATCATTTATATAATCAATTTCAGTAAGATTTTCAATCACCCTGTCAATGGTCGCCTCCTCATAGCCGAATTCGGAAAGCTTGCGGCGTATCTCGTGAGAAGATCTCATTTTAAGGGAAAGGAATTTTACCGCAGCGCTTTTGGCGGCGGCATAGACCTCTGTGCTCAGGATATAGTCAAGAACATCCTCTGAAATTTCCTTTCCCTCAGTGAAATCCAATAAATCAATTCTTTTTTTGGGAAGGCAAAAGGAAATATTATTATCCATATATATTCTGGACATTGACGGGATATTTTCAATTGCTTCTATAGCTGTAATAATCATATGCCCTCTCAATCTTTTAAGGTTAAAATACAGCGCCCTTGTAAAATAACAAATTCAATATATATGAAATTTCAGTTGTAACCTGCCTTATGTACTGACCTGCAGTCAATGTGGGCACAAAGTCTTTATACCCTGTCGTGCTTCCCATTGGTATAAGTCGTATTTGTGGACCGGTAAAAGCTGAATTTTTCACATATATTGAATTTTATTTTTTGCCGCAACACCTTTCATAAAGCCCATAATTTTCGATACTTATGGGGTGAACCGGCGTAGCCTCCAACCGGCCTGGTACTATTCCAGCTCCTCGGCTTCCTGTTCATCAGCTTCATTCTTGGATTCGGCCGGAACTGCTGTGACAGTAAAATTGTTTCTTATCAGCTTTTCTATTTCCGAACACATATCCGGATTTTCTTTTAAATATTGCTTTGCATTTTCCCTTCCCTGACCGATGCGCTGCCCGTTATATGAGAACCATGCTCCGCTCTTATTCACTATTTCCATATTTACAGCTATATCAAGTATACCGCCTTCTCTTGAAATACCCTCACCGTATACGATGTCAAATTCCGCTTCTTTGAATGGCGGCGCGATTTTGTTTTTGACTACCTTGACTCTGGTTGTGTTTCCCACTACTTCATTTGCGTGCTTTATTGATTCAATCCTT
>JAEWSZ010000178.1 GCA_023397905.1 Bacillota bacterium
GTTTAACTCAAGAGCTAAATGATCCTGAGTAAATTGCAGCGCATCCAGAACCGCCCCTGCAACGGCAACCTGATTCCGGAAGCTCAGGGGATCCTGCAAGGCCCGTGATTTATCCGGCTGGCACAGATAACTGCCTTCAAGAAAGCCGCGGCATTGCTCCGCACATTTTATCTGACTGGGGCTGCCCTTTAAAAGATTTACTTCCCGGTTTAAAGGTTCCAGGACTCCGTTTATACCCTCCAGGTCAAGGCAATATACCAGTTGGTTTAAATCCACATAGCTAAAAACCTTTTCTAAGAAAAGCGCTGTGAAAGCTTGAGATTGGGCATTGGAGGAGATCAGTCCCAGGCCTTCCTTAGGGCCTAATTCCAGCGGCGGAAGCCCCAGGGCCGACAAAACTTCGCCGCCTGTCATTTTCCGCCCTCTGTATTCGGCTTCCCCTTCTCCAATGAGAACCAGGCCTACTGAGGAAAGCGGGCCGATATCGGCTTCTCCCACAGAGCCGAACCATTTCATTGAGGGACGGACATCCTGTTCCAGAAAAGTTATGAGATATCTGACAAGTCCGGGAGATACGCCTGTATTCCCACGGAGGAATCCGTTTATCATAACTAAAAGCGTAGCGCGTATCTCTTCAGCCGTACAATCCGAACGTATGGCCACATTGTGGCTGCGAAGAAGCGAACGGTTGAATTGCATGGCCTCCGAAGGGTCCACGGAACGATCCTTGTTCAGGCCTACGCTTGTGTTCATACCATAGACCTTGTTGTTGTTTGAAGAGCTGATCTCAAGAAGAAGCCGGTATGTTTCGTCAACCTTGCGCATGGCTTCTTCCGGAATTACCGGAAGGGCTTTTTGGTGCGCCGTTTCATAAATTTGTTTTGCCGTCAGCCGGCTGCCGTCCAAAATAAAATGTTCCAATTCCTTTTCTCCTGTTACCGGTATACGATTTCTGTTCCGATTTTGGCCTGTATGGCTTTTTGCCATATCAGGTGGCCCAAAGAAATATCATTGAGAGACAGGCCCCGATGCCAGAACAGAATACGTTCGTCCTCCGATTCGCGCCCCTTCTTTTGGCCTGTTGCTATTTCGCATAATTCCCCGTAAAGAGTTTCCTGGGACAGTTTTCCGGAGTCCACATGATAACGGAGGCTGCCGAATTTTCCGCCCTTGCACTGGCCCCAATCGTCAACTACCATTTTATCCATAACATCGGTTAAATCATTTTCAACGGCGCTTATTGTGCCATATGGGACGACAAATGTTCCGGGAGTCACCCATTTGGTTAAAAGCAAAGGCTGCGGGTCTATAAGCCTTGTGGCCTCTACCATGATATCCGCCCCTTTCAGGCAGTCCTCGCTGTTGTCAACTGCAATGACGGGCTTGCCCAATTTCTCCGAAAGATCTCTGGCAAAGGCTTCTCTGGATTCAAGTCTTCTGCTGTTGACCCGGATTTCATCGAAATGAAAAATGCTGTCCAGCAATACCACATTCCAGTAGGAGGTTCCCCGTGATCCCAGATGTCCCAGGATTTTGCTGTCCTTCCGGGCCAGATATTTTGCGCCGATTGCGGTGAGGGCGCCGGTCCTCATATCGGTGATGGCTGTGGCGTCCAGTATGGCCAAAGGCATGCCGGTCCTGGGATCATACAGATTTAATAATGCCAGTTCGGAAGGCAGATTTTTCTTGTAATTGTCCACATAGTCGCCTACAATTTTAACGCCTGCCACATTAATGGGCTCTATGTAACCTCTTAAGATATTAAAGTGTCCGTTGAAGGACGGGTCCGGAATAAGGTGGACGCGAGGTTCAATTACGGTTTTATTACTTCCCTGTGCAATAAGACTTTGTTCGACGGAATTTAATATTTCTTCATTTGTCAGCTTCAAGGATTCAACGTCCTTTCCGCTGATAAATAGTATCTTATTGTCCTCCATAATATTCTCCTAATCATTTCATTATTAATTTTCAGTGTCGGTTCTTATATAATATCGTTGAATTTTTAACATGTCAATAAAAAAACATACTAAACCTATTGACATAATATGAAAAATTAAATATTATAGGTTGTAACAATTACATAGGTGACCTATAGGAATTATATACTTTGGGTTGGCCGGAAACCGGAGTTTTTCAGAAGACAGACGCGCATATGGAAGCTTATGTATTTTATACAGTATTTAAGGGGGTATTATTTTGAAAAAGAAATTATTAGCTTTAACACTTTGCATAGGATTTATATTTTCACTGGTTGGCTGCGGAAACAGTTCCGATTCATCTTCCGGCAGCACGTCATCTTCGGGTTCTGCATCGGCTTCATCGCCTGTCAGCACAAGTCCTATTATTGTAGGCTCAAAGGATTTTACAGAATCAAAAGTAATTGCGGAAGTTTATGCATTGGCACTGGAAAATGCCGGATACAAGGTTGAGCGTGCCGACTCGCTGGCAAGTGCGGTAATCAGAGAGTCCATAAAGACCGGCGATATCGATTTGTACCCGGAATATACCGGTACGGCTTTGGTTTCGGTGCTGGGACTTGATCCTGTATATGATAAGGATAAGGTATATGAGACCGTGAAAGAACAATATGAGAAACAGTATGGTATATCCGTTCTGGATCCTGCGGATGTAAATGACGCGGAAGGCATTGCCATGCTGTCATCCCGCGCAAAGGAGCTGGGAATAACCACTATCTCCGAGGCATGGGCGGCGGCTAAAAATCAAAAGCTGGTATTCTCCTGCAAAGCGGAATTTACGGAAGCACAATTTCCAAGACTTGAAGCAGTTTATGGAAAGTTGCCCTTCAAATTATCAGTAATGGAGCATACGCTCTCATTCTCAGCCGCAAAATCGGGGGATGTTGATTTATTCAGCGTATATACAACAGAAGGCAATCTTGTGGGAACTGAATACACGGTTTTAAAGGATGATCTGGGTGCGTGGGTACCGTATTACATCATTCCTGTAATCCGCGACGACACATTAAAGGCAAATCCCGAAGCTGAAAAGGTTATAAATAAGGTTACCGCCACATTTACCACTGATAACGTCATTGCCATGAATGCTGCGGTTGATGTAGATGGCAAGGAATATGAGGATGTTGCGAAAGAATACTTTGAGAGCATAAAAGCTTCCGTAGCGCCTTAAGCCTTGAATGAAAACAATCTGTATAACTTCCGGCGGTGTCTGCGGATACTGCCGGATTAACCGGGGGAAGAAAAATGTTTTCTGATCTTGTTCAATATTATCTGGAAAATATGTCGAACTATTGGTCTTATGTGGCCACGCATATTACCATCAGCCTGGAAGTGGCGGTATTTGCAATTCTCATTGGAATTCCGCTGGGCATTGTATGTGCGAAACTGCCGAAATTATCGGGGGTCATAACAGGGCTGGTAAATGCTTTGAGAATCATTCCAAGCCTGGCATTGATGGTATTTATGGTACCTTTGATCGGAATAGGACGCTTTCCGGCCACCATTGTACTGGTAATTATTACATTGCCTCCGATACTTATCAATACCACCACGGGATTTTTGTCAATCAGCGAATCCATTCTGGAAACTGCCCGGGGAATGGGGATGTCTCCGAAACAGGTTTTTATGGAGATTGAGTTTCCGCTGGCGCTTCCGCTGATAGCTGCGGGCATAAGAACCGCCGTGGTAGAGGTGGTGGCGACAACGGCAATTGCCTCCTATATAGGCGCAGGCGGTCTTGGGGTTCTGGTGTCAACCGGGATGGGCTACGGCAGAGCCTTTATAACTCTTTTAGGCGGCGGTTCCATCGCTGTTATATCCATTGCTGCCGACCTGATATTGGAAGGTATTCAGAAAATACTGACCAAACGGATGGGGCTCGCGGAATAAAGTCATTGAAAGGTAAAGATTTATGAATGATAAAAAGGTAGCGGCAATAGAATTTGATCATGTATATAAACGTTTCCACGGTATGAAGATCGATGCTGTTGATGATATTACTCTGAATATCTATGACGGAGAATTTATTACTATTTTAGGTTCCTCCGGCTGCGGAAAAACGACCCTGCTGAAAATGGTAAACCGGCTGTATGACCATACAAGCGGTGATATCCGGTTTTACGGAAAAAGCATTAAAGAGATCAACGAAGCGGACCACCGCAGGAAGATCGGGTATGTGGTACAGGCCGGAGGCCTGTTTCCCCATAAAACGGTAAGAGACAATATAGCCACGGTCCCAAAGCTTCTGAAATGGGATAAGAACAGGATCGAGCAGCGCGTGGATGAACTTCTTGACATGATAGGTCTGGAGGCCAAAGAGTACAGAAACCGCTATCCCAGGTCCTTATCGGGAGGGCAGCAGCAGCGTGTGGGTATTGCCAGAGCTTTGGCGGCGGATCCGAATGTCCTTCTGATGGATGAACCCTTCGGGGCTATAGATGCCATTACCAGGACGGCTCTTCAGGCGGAAGTACAGCGTCTGCAGGTTAAGACAAGGAAAACAGTCCTTTTTGTGACTCATGACATACAGGAAGCATTTAAGCTGGGGACGAGAGTTATTATCATGCACCAGGGAAAACTACAGCAGTATGACACGCCGGATAACATTATGCTCCATCCTGCAAATGAGTTTGTAGCAAAGCTGGTATCCGCAGATGATCCAATAGTCCGCATGAAAGTAATCACTTTAGCTGCGGTAATGGAAAAAGTTCACGGAGATATAGACAATCAAGGTGTGTTTAAACCTGAGACCAGTTCCATAGAAGAGGTGCTGCCAATTTTTCTGAAAGACAGGAGCAAGGCGGTTTATGTGGAAAACGAGGAGCATGAGGTTGTGGGTATGGTCTCGTGGGAGCAGGTCGCAAATATTGTCTAGGAGGGAGGAACGGATTTGAGCTGGGAAAAATTTATTGAATATGCTCAAAAACATACCGACCTGTTGGTGAAATGTCTGGTAGAGCATATCCAGCTTGTGGGGACGGCACTGTTGATATCACTGTTGATAGCGGTCCCGGTAAGCTTGATTTTATTAAAACTGAAAAAAATATCACATGTAATTATGGCATTTCTAGGCGCATTATACTCCATACCAAGTCTTGCTTTTTTTTCGTTATTATTGCCTTTTCTGGGACTGGGAAAGAAAAACGCCATCTTCGTATTGGTCGTTTACAGCCAGTTTATCCTTGTGCGCAATATTCTGACGGGTTTCTCGCAGCTGGACAAAAATATAATTGAAGCGGGAAAAGGGATGGGGATGACAAAGCTGTCCATATTCACAAGCATACAGCTTCCTCTGGTCCTGCCTGTTTTGATCGGGGGCATCCGCATAGCGGCAATTGTGACCATCGGCAGTGCTACAATAGCGCAGACGGTCAATGCGGGAGGACTGGGCAAGATTTTGTTTGACGGCCTTTCATCCATGAATTATATAAAAATGATCTGGGGAACTATCTATACAGCAGGACTTGCACTGATTGTCAACTGGGTCCTTTTCAAATTGGAAATATACAGTCTTAAAAGAGCCGAGGGGAGAGTGGGAGAATGATAAACAAGCAAAGTTTTTTTGACAATTATAAAATCCCTGAAGCCGCCCGGCCTTACGTTGAAATCTTTTTCACAGAAGAAGAGATGAATATTCTGGGGAAATACGGAAACCGCATCTTTAAAGCGGGGGATATGGTAGAATTTCATAAAGAAAAAGCCGAAGAGCTGCTGCGGGACTATTATTCCAGAGGGCTGATCTCCTATGAAAATATTGAAAAATATGAGTACCGGTCTTCAGATTTCTACAGCTACCTGGATGTATTTGTGGTGACAAGATTGCAGGAGTACCGGAAGATACCGGCTGAAGGCAGAACTGCAATAGATAATTGGTATTTTGATATTTACTATAACAGGCTTGATAAAAATCCGGAAAAAGCGCCGACCGACGACGTAATCCTGCCTTTGGATGAAGCGCTTCAATTTGTTGACGGGCATGAGGGGCAGGCTTACTTATCCCTTTGCGACTGCCGGGCCTTGAGCGGGGATTGCGGACTGCCCTTAAAAACCTGCATAAGCTGGAAAGAAGGAGTAAATTCCCGCGCACACAGGGGAGTATCCCCGGAAATTTCAAAAGAAGAAATAAAACAGATTGTGCGTGAGGCGGATAAAAACGGATTAATGCATACCGTCAATAAAAACGGGTTATGCAATTGCTGCAGCGATTGCTGCTATTTGTTCAGGGGCCAGAAAAAAATGAAAAGTCTCCGGTTCTGGCCAAAATCCTATTACAAGGTGGAGCATGACAGGGACAAATGCATCAGCTGCGGAATCTGTGAAAGAAGATGTCATTTCGAAGTGTTTTCAAACAGCAGGCCGGTTCAGGCGGATGTGAGCAGCTGTATCGGCTGCGGGATTTGTGTCACGGCATGTCCTAAGGCTGCGCTGAAACTTGTAAAAATAGAGTAAACAGAGCAATGGTATGAATTAGAAAGTATGAATTTAAAAGGGTATAAAGGGATATTTATGAATTATAAAGGAGATATTTATGAGCTATAAAGCATATAACGACAATTCACTGGGATTTACAACAAGACAATTGCATGCGGGGTATAATCCTGCGGAGCATTACAGGGCGAAAGCCGTTCCCATCTATCAGACGGCGGCCTTTGAACTGGGGGATTTTGAAAGATGCATCCGGTTGTTTGAATATGCGGAAGAAGGGCATTCATATGTGCGGTTTTCAAATCCCACAAATACGGTCTTGGAAAAAAGGATCACTTCCCTGGAAGGGGGTTCGGCAGCGCTTTCACTTGCTTCCGGCATGGCGGCCATATCCAATACGATCCTGAATCTTGCCAATGCGGGGGATGAGATCGTAGCCGTCCATACCTTATACGGAGGGAGTACCGCGCTGTTGGCAAAGACATTGCCGGATTACGGCATCCACACCCGTTTTGTGGAAGACGAGAATGATATAGAATCCTACAGAAAAGAAATCAATGAGCGTACACGTGCCATTTATATAGAATCCCTGGGCAATCCGGGCATTACCATCCTGGATATTGAAAAAATCGCCTCGCTTGCACATGAGTATGATATACCGCTGGTCATTGACAACACCTTTGCAACACCATACCTGTTTCAGGCCTTTGAACACGGTGCCGACGTTATCTGCTATTCCGCCACAAAGTATCTGGCGGGCCACGGCACAACCATTGCCGGCCTGGTGGTGGAGAGGGGAGAATTTAACTGGCTGAACGGGAAATTTCCTCAATTTGAAAAGTTTTATGATGAATATAAAAACAGTATAGAGCCGGAAGTACTGAAAAGGGAGATGTTTACAAAGAGGCTCCGCATAAGGTTTTTAACGGACTTCGGCTCCCATATGAGCCCGCAGACGGCTTTCAATTTATTGCAGGGAATAGAAACTCTTTCCCTGAGGATGGAGAGGCACACAGAAAATGCACAGGCTGTGGCCGAATTTCTGGAGAAGCAGCCGCAGGTGAAATCTGTGGCCTATCCGGGATTAAAATCAAGCCCATATCACAGCCTGTCTCAAAGATATTTTTCCAAAGGGCCAGGGGCGATTATGTCAATCCGTCTTAAGGGCGGGCTTGAAGCTGCCAAAACAGTACTTGAAAATGTGCGCGTTTTTGATTACATGGTCAATGTAGGCGATGCCAAGTCTTTGATAGTGCACTCCGCAACGTCCACACATTTTGGCCTGAATAAGGAAGAATGTGCAAAAGCAGGTGTTTATGACGATACTTTAAGATTATCTGTGGGCATAGAAGATACCAGGGATCTGGTTAACGATCTGTCCCAGGCGCTGGATGCCATAAAATAAACGGGCAGAACGCTCAGGGAGAGTATATGTCCTAGCGGATGTAAAGAGTTTGACCGGAAATGAAATGGTTTTACTTAATCCCTATTATAGCCAATAACGGTTGAAGCCTTTTAATAATTGAAAAAGCAGGTGCAGCCTCTTAACAAAGAGAATGCACCTGCTTTTTGCCGTTCAAAAATAAAAAGCTGCTGCAAGCTGCCGGGTTTATTTCCGGCAGCTGAAATCAAATATCCACAATGCTCGCGGTGCCTTTAAGTGCTATAAGCCGCACTGGCGGATCAGCGGATCAGAACCTGAAAAATTCTCCGCATAAATGAAATTTACTGAATTTGGCAGCAAGCTCTCTAAAAAAGCGCGGCAACTGCACATTACCGGGCGTGTGCAAAGGTTTTCGCTAAAAAAATATAAGCCGTGTTTAAAATTTTACGAAACAAGCAATTTAAATGTGCAAAATGTATAATAAACATATAAATTATTAGTCAAATTTGTGAAATAAGTATACAAAAGCATAAAGTATATTGACAATGGGTAGCTATTTTGATATATTTATGAAAGCGATTTCACTTATTCATTTCTTTGGTTCAAGAGATATTTAAACAAATTAAAGGGAAAGAAGGGGTATTCACATGAAAAAAGTATTGGCTTTATTAGTGGTTGTTATGCTGGTCCTCGGAACTGTGGGCTGCGGAAATTCAACAACCACCGGTTCATCAACATCCTCGGCTTCTGCTTCTGCAAACGGTTCATCGGAGAGTTCAAAGCCTGCCGAACCAGTTAAACTCACATTCTGGACACTGGCATTGCAGCCGACGTTTACTGACTTTATCAATGGACTTCTCAGCAAGTACAAGACTGAGAATCCGAATGTAACTATTACATGGCAGGACCTGCCTTATGATGCCATCCAGCAGAAAGTGCTGACGGCAACCGCCGCAGACAATTCTCCTGACGTGGTAAACATATGGTCACAGCTTGCTCTGACTCTCGCAGGAAAGGGAGCGCTGCTGGATCTGGATAAAGCGGCTACCGAAGAACAAAAGAGCATTTATACGGAGTCCATGTATGATTCGGCCAAACTGGGCGAAGGCGTATACGCATTCCCCTGGTACGCGACACCGAACATAACCTGCTACAACACGGAATTACTTAAAAAAGCAGGTATTGAGAAGCCACCCGCCACATATGATGAAGAATTGGAAATGGCTGCTGCAGTAAAGGAAAAGACAGGAGCATTTATTGATACGCCTTCAAGCATGTATCATATGTTCTGGTATTACAATATTCCTCTTGTAACAGCAGACAAGAAAAAAGCCGCCTTCAATACTCCCGAAGCTGTTGATCTCGTAACCAAACTACAGAAAGCCGGATTGTCCGGAGCCATCCCCACAAGCAAATGGGATGATTGGGACAATATGCGCCAGTTATTTGCAAACAACAAGGTTGCAATGATAGTTGCCGGTCCTCAGACAGTAACACGTATAAAGACCGAATCACCTACTGCATATTCCAAGATGGCGGTAACAACTCCTGTACTGGGACCTTCCGGCAAGAGCGGAGCAGCTATAATGAACCTTGTGGTTCCCGCAAAGAGCAAGAATCCCCAGGAGGCAATAAAATTTGCAAACTTTATATCAAATGATGAAAACCAGCTTGCATTCTGCAAGATAGTTTCAATATTCCCGACCACGAAGGTAGCTGCGGCAGATCCGTTCTTCAAATCGGATATGAATTCACTGGAAGGACAGGCAAACTACTATGCATCACTGTCAAGCCAGGCTTCCAGCGACCTTACCATGGGGTTGCCAAACGACGATGAAGTTAAGAAGGAAATAGACAATATTACAGATGCAATATTTGCAAGGAAAACCGACCCGCAGACAGCCATAGCAAATGCGGAAAAGAAAGTAAACGAGCTGCTCAGCAAAAACCAATAATATATATTGGTAAATGGAAAACGGCTTTACAGGGCCGTTTTCCATTTATGGAGGTGAAGTAATGGAATTAAATAATAAGAAAAAGCTCAGAGATACTTTAGTGGCATTTGCCTTTATGGCTCCTGCGCTGATAATCCTGATCGTATTTGTTTTTTATCCTATTGTATACAGCTTGCCGCTCGGATTTTATAATTATTCCGTAGTGGGAGAGACAAAATTTATCGGCCTTGAAAATTTCAAAAGACTATTTGCGGACAGTGACTTTTGGGTTTCATTCAAGAATTCATGTCTCTTTGTCATCGTAGTTCCGATTTTGCAGATATTGTCCATTTTGATTGCCCTGGTAATGAACAGGAAATTGAAAGGCACCACGTTCTTCAGAGTTCTGTTTTATATACCGGTTGTCACTTCCATGGTAGCGGTTTCAATCATATGGAAATTTATTTTTGACCCCGACGGTATTATCAACGCCATGTTCCTGAGATGGCATATCATTTCTTCACCTATCCAGTTCCTGTTTGACACAAAATTGGCGCTGCCAACGTTGATGGCCGTGACCATATGGCAAGGTATCGGGTATTATATGATGCTGTATCTTGCCGGTTTGCAGTCGATACCGGAAGATTTGGCGGAAGCTGCCACAATTGACGGAGCAAACGTCTGGCACACCTTCTGGAAAATAAAGCTGCCTTTATTGCAGCCCTATATCTGGTTCTGCTCCCTGATTTCCATAATTGCGGCAATCGGCGTATTTGATGTTGTATTCACCATGACTGACGGAGGTCCTGACAAATCGACATATGTTATTAATTATTATTCGTACAGACAGGCCTTTGCTATTTTGGATTTCGGGTATTCGGCAGCCATTGGATTAGTCCTGGGAGTCGTGACGACCGTATTCAGTATTTTTCTCTTTATATACGGCAGGAAGGGTGGAGGTGCGCTGTATGAATGACAGGAAAAACGTTAAAAGTACAATAGAAAATGTACTGTTGTATATAGTACTCATAATAATTGCAATCATTTGCGCGGGACCGTTTATATGGCTTTTGGCATCATCCTTCAAGGGAGCCGAGGATATATACACAATTTCTATAATCCCAAAACAATTCACATTGGAAAATTATAGAGAGGTGTTCTCGCTGCTCTCCATCGGCAAAATGCTGTGGAACTCTGTAATCATCACGGTAGGCGGTATATTTGTGGACATTTTGTTCTCGTCGCTGTGCGCATATCCTCTTGCCAAGATGGACTTTTACGGCAAAAAGATCGTTTCCACGGCTTTGATAGCCACCATGATAATCCCGGCTGCTGCCGGTCTGGTGGTCAACTATCTGACCATATCGTCCCTGCACCTTATGAATAATTTTTTGGGCGTTATACTGCCTAATTCGGTTGCAGTTTTCAGTATCATACTTTTAAGACAGTCATATATGGCCATACCAAAGGAAATCCTTGAATCTGCAAGGATTGACGGAGCGAGGGAACTGAAGATCTGGAGAATAATCATGATTCCCCAGATAATGCCTTCCATCGCTACCATAATCATTATGGATTTCATAGGAAAATGGAATACATTCCTATGGCCTCTTATAGTTCTGGACGTTGACAAATATCCTGTGGCTACAGGTCTTAAATACTTAAGCGGGCAATTTACCTACAAATTCGGCAATGTTGCGGCGGGCACGGTATTCGCCGTAATTCCCATAATAATTGTGTTTATAATGTTTCAGAAATATTATATCAATACGATGGCCGGAGCGATCAAGGGCTAAATACAGGTTCATTCCCCCCTGCTTTATAGAAACAAACCGGGAGGGCAGCATTTGCAGTTGCTGCCCTCCCGGTTTGTTTCTATATGGTAAGGTTTTCATTATGGCTAAATAAAAAAGAGATCCTGCCTCGTACTTGTTACAGCTTCTTAAGCCTGGATTCCAACAGGCTCAGGTTGGAATAATAGCGGTCCACTGCCATCAGGGAGACACCCGCCATAATTTTTGCCTGTTCCAGCATTGCCGGATCATTGCCGAAGGTCTGAACAAAATTTCCGTTCTCGCTTTCTATATCCTTATATAATTGTTCCAATGTTTCGTGAAATTCAGTACGATTCATAAAAACACCACCTTTCTTTTAAAAAAATTAATCGAAATTCCTATATCCTAAACGAGTTCCACAGCTTTCGCGGATAACCAGCTCCGGCGTAAAATTCATTTTAATAGGCTCGCCAATACCCTTGATCGCGCTCAGCAATACCTGGATGACCATTCTGCCGAACATCTCGCTGTGTTGATCGATACTGGTAAGGCGGGGGGACAGGTAATTTGCCATAAAGAACTGATCGCAGCTTATAACGGCCACATCCTCGGGAATACGCAGACCCTGATCGGTCAGCGCCCGGTGGAAACCGATGGCTACATTGTCGTTGATGGCAATGGCGGCGGTAAAACGTGTTTTGCGCTCCAAAAGCATTTCGGCGGCTGTGAAACCGTCGGGAGTATAATAATTGCTCAGAGCCACAAGGGATTCGTCATAAGGGAGCCCGAGAGCCTCAATGGCGGTGCGGTAAGCATTTAACCGGGTCTCTGTGATCACCACGCCCGGTTCGCCGCCTGCGAAAGCAATACGCCGGTGTCCAAGTGAAAACAGGTAGTTCAAAGCCGTCACGACTCCGCTGCCGGTTTCGCGCTCAATGAAAAGACAGCCGGTATCCGGCAAAGGCCTGCCTATTACCACAACAGGTATGATCTGGCTCAAACGGCGCAAACCCTCCCGGTAATTGTCGCTGACATCGCACAGGTCCACCTGGCCGCCTATAATAAGTACTCCGTCCACCTGCTTTGTAATCATCATCTGAAAATATTCTTCTTCAGTTTTTTGCTGTTTTTCCTGAAGTGATTGGGAACTGAAAAAAGTGTTGCAAAGAATAACGGAATATCCTGCATTTAGCGCGGCGCGTTCTACTTGATTGAACATGGCTGAGAAGTAAGGATTTGATATATCCGGTACAATAACGCCAAGCATCATGCTCTGGCGGCTTATCAGACCCCTTGCAAGCGCATTGGGTGAATAGTTGTATTTTTCTATGGCTTTTTCCACGCGTTCCCGTGTCTTTGCGGAAACAGGTCCTGTCCCGTTCAGTACGCGGGAGACGGTTGTGATGGAAACTCCACTCTCCTGTGCAATTTTTTGTATATTTACACGTTCATTCATGGAATACCCCTTCCATATTCTATCTCATATATATAGCAATAAAAAGTATAGCATACTATAAGATCATAATCAACAGAAAACCATTTCTTTTTTGTTCTGAGGGCTGTAAATCAGTTAAATTAACATAATTGAGAGCTGAATAAAAATACAGCTGAGGCATTATATGGAATATTGAAGATGAAAATAGTATATATATTTGCTCGAATATAGGGGATTTGTTGGAGTTTTGTATTGACAGTGCTGGTTCCAGATGGTAACATTGTGAATAGAAAACCTTTTCATAAATTGAAAATACGCTTTTTTAATCAGGTTATTTACATCTTTATCAGGAAGTCCGGCACGGATATTTTCTCACACGTTCCGGAATGAACTTTGAAATGAAATTTTCAGTGAAATCACGCAATCGATAGAGACCCTCTTAAAATAATAATCATAAAACAGCGGGGGTTTCTTTATGGTTTTCACATTTGGGGAAAGAACACCTGCTGTTTTTGAAACAGGTTGCCTTTCAAAAAAATACGGAAGTTGGTGACAGAAATAATGAAAACATATCTCGGCATGGATTTTGGAGGAACCAAGCTGTTGATTGGAGAACATGACCATACCGGCAAACTTCTGTGCAGCAAGCGTTATTCCACAGGAGCTAAAAGTCAGGAACAGGCGGTTAATATTTTGTTTGAAAGCCTGGACGATTATCAGAGGACGGTTGGCTTCAAGGGGGAGCTTTCCGGTGCAGGGCTGGGGATTGTCGGAGTCGTAAATTATAACGAAGGGCTGTGGCTTTCCATAAATCATATTGTTACGGAGCCTCCGGTCCCCCTGGTATCAATGATAGAAGAAAAGCTGGGGGTTCCGGCTGCAATAGATAATGATGTCCGGTGCACTACAATGGCAGAGCTTATTTTCGGGCATGGAAAACAATCAAAAAATTTTATTTATCTGAATGTGGGCA
>JAEWSZ010000189.1 GCA_023397905.1 Bacillota bacterium
GTCTATGCTGAAACCCGCATACACCATGTGCCCGCTTGTTTCTGTCCTGCCCAGGCTGTCCGTGATGCCGTCTGCGCTTTCCTTTTTCACACAGCTCCAGAGACTCCTCTGCATGGTCTCATGTACAGGTGAAAAATCAAGCCCCGACTTGATATGTATATCTCCTGAAAAGTTTACAGCTTCAAAGGAAACCCGCTGGCAGCCCAACTTGGGTCTTGTCATACTCAAAAATCTGCTGAATTCCACCTTCACTTCCTTACCTGTCCGGGTAGTCCATATGAATTTCCTGGTCAGAAGCCCTGTCCTCATGTCCAGCTTGCGCTGGAAATCCCTGATACTGCATTTCGCAGCATCCAGTTCTTCACCATCCAGCTCTATTCTCGTATAGAGCCAGTCCACTGCATTCACCATGAAGGTGGCCCGGTTTGAAATACCCTTATAGGCAGATCTTTCAGTTATATGCTCTTCGTATACCCCGTTCAGATAGCTTCCCAGAAGCCTGTCTCCACTGTAACCTTCCTCGAAATAGCCCCTCACTCCCATGTATTCGTTGCCAAGAGAAAATATCGACTCGGAAACGCGGCCGTACTCAGGTTTGAAATCTTCTTCGACAATTTCCCACGGACATATCTTTAAATATCTGTCTGCAAATTTTCCCATAAAATTCTCCTTATTCAATAATCTTACATATAGAATTGCAAAAACCCTTATGACCACAATAAATGAATGCTTTGCATTTATGTTCCGGCTATGGGAGTAACTTCCTATGCGTTAAAGAAGGTTGGCACGGAACAGCTGCGCCAACCTTCTTTCAATAAGAAATACTAATTACTTGCCTTTTGCTGCTATGAATGCATCAAGCTGTGTCTGTTTTTCATCGATAACTTTTTGCATACCGGCAGCTTTTAAAGCTGCATTGAATTTCGGAATCGTTGTTTCGGGATCTACCGATCCGGAATAAATAGCGCCTGTGAACTGCTTAATAACGTTGTTGTACGCTGCAACTTCGTTCTTTACAGGAGTGGGATCAAAGCTGAAACCGAGAGCTGCCGACCTGTCGGCGCTGTCATTGAATGTCTTGTACTGATCGTATAAATCCTTATCATCAGCTTCCCACAGATAGTCAAGCAACTGATTTCCCATCAGCCAGTTCATATTCAGGTTGTAGGTGGAAGTTTCCGCAGTCATTCCTTCAGGATATTTAATAGTATTGTCATCGACTTTTACATAATCCTGACCTTCAATACCCCAGTTCAACAGGTTTACAAGGTATTTATCCTTGTGCAGCATGTTTGCGAACATTATTGAACGGGCCGGATCGTTTGCAGTACTTGGAACTGCCAGTATTGCGCTTGCAGCGTCGCTGGTTGTCATGTAAGGCTTATCCATTGGGATATAAATTACAGGCATACCGCTTTGGCGTCCTTCCTGATTGGCTATGCCGGGCTTGCCTGACTGGCCGTAGCCGGCTGCTTTCTTGGCTTTTACAGCCAGATATTCCATTTGGGTTGTGGAAGCGGCGTCTTTATTGATGTAACCTTTTGTAAACCAGTCACGTGTCAATTTAGCGGCTTCCATGAAATCAGCCTGTTCAAACATATTTACAACCTTGGTATCTCCGGCTGCTCTGCTTATAGCGCCGGGGCCGTCGCCAAGCGTATCATACGCGTTGATTGCCATCATCTGCACCATAGGTGAATTTTCACTTCTGGCTGCTAAAGGAACCATGCCGGGTTCGCCCTGCTTGATTTTGTCAAGGTAAGGAGTCAGATCGGACCAGTTTTTGATTGTATCCGCGCTGATGCCATATTTATCGGCTATTTCCTTATTGAATATCAAGCCCTTGTCGGCTGCCCATTCCTTGTAGCCTGTCAATCCGTATGCTTTTCCTCCGATAAATCCTGCTTCTCTGACATCCTGAGGAACTGTAGCCAGATAGTCGGGAGCATACTGGGCGATCAAATCGTCAACGGCAAGGATCTGTTTCTTTGCAGCGAACTGAGCTTCAAACATCCACGCTGCGGTAAACATCAGGTCGAATTTTTCACCGGATGCAAACATAAGGTTGACCTTGTTGGCGTAATTTCCCCATGAAATCGGACGATATTCCAATGTAGCATTTATCTTTTCAGTCAGATATTTGCTAGCCGCTTCATTAACTGCCGCCAGGTTTTTCGGAGTTTCACCCATGGTAACGAAAACCAGTTTGACAGGAGCCAAAGTCTTTGGGTCAATTGCACCGGAATCTGCCGCTGTTGACGTTCCTGCCGTTGATGTTGCGACTGAATTCGAGCTCGTGCTGCTGGTGTCCGTTGATGTACCCGAGCTTCCGCATCCGGCCAGAGCGGCAGAAATGGTCAAAGAAAATGCTAATATTAACGTACCAATCCTTCTTTTCATTTTATACCCTCCATATAAAACAATATTAATAATCAGGTCCCGGTACTCCGCCAACTTCATATGCATATCACCACCGGCAATATGCATTTAAAGTTGTACGGTACCTGCCTGTATTACCCTTTAACAGCGCCGATAGTCAGTCCCTTTATGAAATATTTCTGGAAGAAGGGATATGCAAATATTATCGGCCCGATCGCTATGATCGCCATCGCCATCCTGGAAGTCTCCTGTGGGAGAGCGGCTAGAGAGGCGGTCATGTTGTTGCTCCTGGAATTTTGCTGCAGGTACTGCAGGTTTAACAAAATACTTTGCAGTACATACTGCATACTGTAGTTGTCATGGTTCACCTGGAATATCATACTGTTATACCAGTCATTCCAGTATGCCAGTGTTGCAAATAAACCTATGGTGGCATATACCGGCTTTGACAGCGGTATTACTATCTGGGCGAATATTCTCAATTCCCCCGCCCCATCCATGTTTGCAGCCTCCAGAAGTTCCGTAGGTATCGTGCTTGAAAAAAAAGTTCTCATGATCAGGACGTTGAAGCCGTTCAGCATAAGGCCCGGCACAACCAGCGCCCAGATATTGTCGTTAAAGTGCAGGTAATTTTTCATTACAATATACCATGGAACCAAACCACCATTGAATAATATGGTAATTACTACAAACGTTGTAAAAAACCTTCTATAAGGCATATTTTTTCTTGAAAGGGGGTATGCCAGCGCCGAAGTTATGATCAGGCAGGCCAGCGTCCCCACAACTGTTGCAAAAATCGTGTTGCCGTATGCTCTCAGCAAAACATGGGGATCGCTGAAAACATACCTGTAGGCATAGGTCGAAAATTCATGCGGAACAAATGAATAACCGTATTTATTGATGGAATCTTCACTTGAAAACGATATTGCTACAACTAATAATACGGGGAGAATTGCAATTGCCGAGCAAAAAATAAATATAATATGTATGAGCCAATGAGTCCGTTTATTTTCCATCTTTTTTTGAGTCCTCCTTAGAACAGCGCATTTTCAGGACTGATCTTGCGTACGAGCAAGTTAGTTCCCAATACTAGAAAGAATCCTACAACTGACTGATAAAAACCTGCCGCGGACGACATCCCTATATCTCCCATATTCACAAGGCTGTTATAAACAAATGTGTCGATAACGTTTGTCACAGGCAGCAATGTTCCCGATCCCATAGGAAGCTGGTAGAAAAGACCGAAATCAGAGTAGAAAATCTTACCGATTGAGAGAATGGTCATTATCACCATGATCGGAACCAATAAGGGAACCGTTATAAACCTGACCTGCTGCCATTTTGTGGCGCCGTCTATAGTGGCGGCCTCATAGTACTCGGTGTCTATGCCCGTCATTGCCGATATATAAATGACGCTTCCATAGCCCACATTCTTCCAGGCATTTGTTATTACAAGAATGAATGGCCAGTATTTTGGCTCTAAATACCATGAAACCGGTTCAATTCCAAAGGCCTTCAATATATATCTGTTTACCAGACCGGAATCCGGATTTAAAAGGGAGTATACCAAATATGCCACGATAACCGCCGATAAGAAAAAGGGAAGCAATACCGCACTTTGATAAAACCTCTTTGCGAAATTGGCCCTTACCTCGTTCAGCAAAATCGCCATGGTTACCGCCAGAACCAGATTCACCACTATGAATATTGCATTATAGCCCAGTGTATTTCTGGTCATTTCAAACGCCGCCTGTGTGGAGAATAAATACTTGAAATTTTCAAACCCCACCGTTGGACTCCACAAAAATCCGTCCTCGAAATTATAGTTCTTAAAAGCGATAATAATGCCAAACATGGGAATATAGTTGTTCAACAGCAGATAAATAATGCCCGGAAGCATTAAAAAGTACAATACCTTGTACCGCTTGATCACATTCCACTTATTTGGCTTTTTAATTACTCCGACTGCGTTGCTTCCAACTTTGACAATTGTATCCATCCGTTAGATCTCCTGTAAATTCAAATATGACTGGTTTGTTCGGAATCTATATTTGTATTATATAATCAGTGAATAAGTCGGCTCTACCAGATACGTGACATCATATATAACAATTGTGACCTCTTTTTCAGCTGGCTTTTTGTATAAATGTAACAAAAAATGGCCTATATGCAGTCGTACTTCCCCTTTAAGCAAATTTACATCAAGATAAAAAAAGAGCTGCTGCAAAAAACAAATCCAATACACATGAAAATTCACACATACTGGATTTACTCTGCAGCAACCCACTTTATTATATATTGATGCGGATTTGCTATAAATTTGAAAAACCGGAAATCAGCAAATAGCCATATGATTTCCGGTCAGGTCAGTTTTACGTCATTTTTTTGAAAAGGTATATGTATAATACCTTTTTCTATATTCCTGGGGCGTGAGGTTATAAACCTTTTTGAACATTTTCGCAAAGTATGAAAAATTGTCATAGCACAGCTCATTTGCGATGCCGTAAATGGGCTTGTCTGTTTCCGAAATCAATTCCCTGGCCTTTTTCATGCGCTCCTGCAAAATATAGTCGGACAGCGGCATTCCCGTTTCCTTGTGGAACAGCCTGGATAAATAGGATTCATTCAGGTGGACATATTCCGACAGGTCGTCGCGGGTCAGCTTTTTGTTGAGATTTTGCTGTATGTATTTTTGAAGTTCGAGCACAATGCTCTTTTTCTTGAGCCCATTGTCTTCGGTCACGGAATTGGAGCAGACCGCCTCTATTATGTTTTCCATCCACTGCCTGAACTGTTCGTCCGTACAGGCTATTTCATGGCCTTCCAGGCTCAGCTCCAGACTGTTGAGATTTTCCAGGCTCATGCCCTTTTTCTTCAATACATAAATGGCAATCTGCAAAATGCTCTGATAGACTTTAATCAAAGTTCCCCTGTTGTCGCCCATGGAGTTGATCCACTCCATGGTCCGCTCTATGAGATCGTCGGCATCCTCTTTGTCCCCGTATCCCAGGAGGTTTTTCCATTCCTCTTCTATTCCATAATATTTTTTGTAGCTTTCCATGCTCTTCTGATTATTTCTCTCAGACGATATCCTCTGGAAATTCTTGCGAAGCACCTCTTCCATTTCCTCATAAATGACAGGCTTCAGCAGATAATCGCAGCTGCCCAGCTGAAGCGCTTTTCTCACATAGCTAAAATCAGTATGACAGGTCAGAAATACGGTTTCCAGCTCCGGATAATGCATTTTCGCCCATTCCATCAGCTCCAGACCGTTTTCCTCAGGCATGTTGATATCGCAGATCATAAGATCAACCGGATGGTTTTCCAGGATCGCTTTGGCCTCCCTGGCATGATAGGCCTCGAAAACCTCCGCAACCTCCAATTTCCCCCAGTCAATCCCATCCACTATCCCTTTTACCGCATAAATTTCATCATCAATAACCAGAACACGAAACATAATTAAATTAACCCCTCCTCGTATAAGTCATAAAAAGCCGCTCTCGGGTTCTCTCTGTACGCCGGTGCAAACCGGCCTGTTTAAAGCATTTAATAAAGTTTCCGCCGCATATCCGCATTTATATGGGCAACGCCATCTCAACTACAGCACCGCCCTGAGGGCCGTTGCAAAAAAGAATTTTGACCTCTGCGTGGTAATATAACTGACAACGGCGCTGAACGTTCCAGATGCCGATATGCTCGCCTGAATCCTTAATAAAATAGTTGTCTGACTGCAGCTCCGAAATCACCTCCGGAGGAAAGCCCCTGCCGTTATCTTCAATCTTCACGTAAATATATTTTCCAAGGCTGTCGGAATTCAGCTTGACCTGCACGCCCACATAAAAAGGTATATCCTCTCTTATACAGAACCCGTGCTCTATGGAATTTTCCACAAAAGGCTGCAGAATAAATGCCGGTACCGGAACCGAACCTATCTCCTGGTCAATATCGATATTATAATCAAAGGATTGGGGAAACCGGATCTTTTGGATGCTGAGATAATTGCTTATATGCTCCAGCTCTTCCGACAGCGTCACAAGCGACCTGTTTGTCCGCATCATAAATCTTAAATGCCGGACCAGATGCAGGGTCAATTGTTTTACCAGCTCGGTATTTTTCACCTGGGCCAGCGAGTATACGAGATTGAGACAGTTTGCAAAGAAATGGGGGTATATCTGCGCCTGAAGCTCCTTCATCTCGGCCTTTTGCACTCTCAGCTGCTCCTCGTAGATACCGTCTTTAAGGTACTGTATCTGGTGGGCCATGCTGTTGAAGGCGTCATTTATTGAGTTGAACTCCAGAAGGTGTGAAGGTTCTATTCTTGCGGTCAGATCTCCCGATTTGATCTTGGCCATTCCCCGGAGCAGCTTTCTTACGGGCCGGTCAATTACCTTTTGCAGGTACACTAAAAAGAAGGCCAGAAAAATCGCCGCCACCAGAGGCGTAACGTATATCACGCCCTGAAAGACAGTAAGCTTTTGAACAAGGGCGTTAACTGGCAGTATTACCACCAGGTACAGGTCCGAAACATCCGAATGGATGCTCACTATCATGGAATCCGTACCGTCATTTTCACTTTTCAGAATGGTATACGGTTTCGCGTTCTCCATAAGGGCTTTATGCAGGATATCGGCCCGGAATGTTTTCAATGGGTGGGCCGTGGTATTTTTGGTAAGTACATGCCCTTCAGAAGAAGCAAACATGACCTGGGAATTGTCACTGAATTCAATAAACCGGATGGGCGCCAGCAAATCATCCAGATTTACCCATATACCCATATACGTACCGTAGCCGGTGTCGGTCAGCCGCATCAGAAAGTACTGCCCGTCCATGTTGAAAAGCTGCCAGCTCAACGTCAGCTTTTGGCAGGTGTCCGGATCGGACAGCAGGCTTCCCAGCTCGGTATTTATTTTGTCATATTCCACCTGCCTTTGGGGGGCCAGAAGGAATTCATGCGACACGGTTTTATACAGAAAAATCGCATTGGCGTAGCTGTACTCAAAAACGTCTTTCTGCAATTTGTCCATTACTTTCATATTGTATGTATAGTCGTCGTCAGTGGTTGTGTTGGGGTTGATATAAATAATATTCGTATCCTGAAAAGCCATACTCCGGAGATATTTCTCCATATCGTTCAGGGCATTGTCAACCTGGTTGCCGTGCAGCTGGACAATACTCTGATTGGAAGCCGCCACCTGGTTGCAGACCACTCTCATGGCATACCAGTTATTAAGAATGAGTATGAGGAGAAGAGGGACTGTTATAAGTATAAATCCGGATATTATTTTAAATCTCAACGTAGAAGTCGAAAATGTGAAATGATGCTTCAAATTAAGTATAAGAAACACTCCTTCCGGCAGTAAACGGTAAGGATTCCTACAAACCTTGTCACATAATAAATGTTAGCATGATATGGATATAATGTCAATTTTGATTAAATCAATTATACTAAAGACACAGATAATCCTGAAGTTCTTTTGGCCAATCGGTCTGAATAACATCAACCCCTTTTTTGACGAGCCAGCCCCAGCCCTCTTCCGCGCCCTTCAGCATGGAATTATTGTCGTCATGCCATGCAGATAAGGTATCCCGGCAGCTTAAGGTCAGCGAATTCACCCATATCCTGATTCCCCTGGAATGGAGCTTTTCTATAAATTCCTCAGAAATAACTTTATCCGTCTCCCGGCGCACAAATATTTCAACTATCGGAGTCTTTACCCTGCCGGGCAGGCTTTCAAAATCTTCTATATGGCTATCCTCCGTTATGATAGGCATAAAATCCGGCCTGAAATCATACTTTTGCAGCCATTTTGTCCCTTCTGCCATATGGACCGGCGACTTAAACAGTATCTGATTCTCCATGCCATGATACAGGACTCTGGCGTATACCTCCTCCAGAAAACCCCAGCAGCGGTCCAAGTTTATCAGGCACCTTCCTTTCATGTGTTCGAGGAATTCATCCAGCGTGTTTATTTTATATCCGGATACATCCCCAATGGCATTTTTCAGATCCAGGTTTTTTATTTTGTCAAAAATCACATTTTCTACCTTCTCGGAAACCCCCGTTAGTCTGTCCAGGGTTTCATCATGATGCAGAATCAGCATTCCGTCCGCGGTCCTTGCTATATCGGTTTCAATTATATCTGCGCCGCCCTTCAGAGCAAGTTCAAAGGCTTCAACAGTATTTTCCACTATGGAACCCCCGTGCTTTCCCCGATGCGACACTATTATTACTCCGGTTCCCGGCTTGTAGTCCTCTAAATCAGATATCTTCCCTACAAAAATTTTTTTGCCGTCTATTATCATTGTCATCCCTCTTAATCAATATGTATTTAAAATCGAATTATATCTCATTATAACTGCAACTCCCAGGCTATCCTATCCTTTTATGGCGCCTATCATTATACCATTTACAAAATGCTTTTGCAGCACTGGATAGAGCAGCAGCACCGGCAGGCTTGCGAATACAATCACCGCATACTTTATAGATTCGGACAATAGCTGCTGTTCTGCAATACCGCCCCCTAACGAGTCATTGATGGAACTCATCTCATTCTTGAGCAGGATTTCCCTCAATACCAGCTGCAAAGGATATTTCTCCGCTTTGGACAAATATATCATCGCATTGAAATACGCGTTCCAGTTTCCTACGCCATAAAAAATCACCATGACCGCAAGGATTGCTTTAGACAGAGGCAGTACAACCCTTATCAGCGTACCTACGTTCGTACACCCGTCAACATAGGCCGCTTCGGTAAGTTCATTCGGGATGGACTGCTGAAAAAAGTTTCTCATTATTATGAGGTTCCACATGCTTACAGCGCCCGGCAGTATCATAACCCAGAAATTATTGTAAAGGTGCAGGGATTTTATTAATAAATAGCTGGGTATTAGCCCCCCGTTAAAAAACATGGTTATTGTAAAGAATATGGTTATTACATTTCGCCCGTAAAAATCCTTTTTTGAAAGAGGGTACGCGCCGGCTGTGGTCATAACGATATTCACCAGAGTCCCTACCACAGTATAAATAATTGAATTTTTATATCCGGTCAAAATCGTAGAATCGGTTAATACCGCTTTGTATGCCGTATAAGTCAGCTCTCTTGGCAGCAGCCACACCTTTCCCTGAATTACCAGCTGCGGATTGCTCACCGAGGCACTCAATACAAATATGAGCGGGTACAGCGAAATAACAGCAATTAAAAAAAGCAGCGAATAGTTGACAATATTAAAACATTTATCACCTTTTGTTTTGTTGACAGGAATCTCCATAAGTTCCTCCCCCAGATCATTTTTTGTACTGCTTATTGCCTTACCACAGGCTTGTATCTGTCAGTCTTCTGGAAATATAATTCACTCCTATTAGCAGAATAAAATTGACAACCGAGTTAAAAAGGCCGATAGCCGCCGAATAACTGAATTGGCTTGATGTTATTCCGGTTGTGTAGACATAGGTGGATATGATTTCGGAAACGCCTATATTCAATGTGTTCTGCATCAGAAATACTTTTTCAAACCCCACATCCATAATGTGCCCTACTTCCATGATCAGAAGTATTACAGCCGTCGGAACCAGGCATGGGACGGTCATATATATGATTCTCTTTATACGCCCTGCCCCATCTATAATGGCCGCTTCATACATCTCCGTATCTATATTGGCCAGTGTGGCCATGTAAATTATGGAACTCCAGCCCGTGTTCTGCCATATCCCTGAAAATACGTAGAGTGTTTTAAACCAGGCGGGCTCCGCCATGAAATAAACCGGTTTGCCCCCGAGCGCCGCAATCATGTGATTTACCATACCGGTCTGCGGAGAAAGGAATGTGGTAAGCATACCTACTACAACCACTGTTGACAGAAAATGCGGTATATATGTAACTGTCTGGATTGTCTTTTTGAACAGTTTAATTCTCACTTCATTTATCATAAGTGCCAGGAGAATAGGCATTGGAAAACCGACAAGTGTCTGGTATATGCTGATTCCCAATGTATTTCTTATTATCTCCCAGCAGTTATAGCTATTGAAAAATCTTATAAAATGTTTCAGCCCAACCCATGGACTGCCGAAAAACCCCTGTGTCGACAAGAAATCCCTGAATGCGATCTGCACTCCATATATGGGAATATATTTAAAAATAAAAAAATAAATAATTACAGGTAAAATCAAAAAATACAAATCCCAGTTTTTCTTTAAGGATTTTCCGGCTATGCTTAAATTATTTTTACCGAATTCCGATCTGTTTTTTCTTACAATAGCTCCATTCAATTATACATCCCCCTTAATTCCGGCATTTGTGTCCTTCCAAGCTGACTTGCAGTCAATATGCAGCACAAGGTACACCGTACATCAATAGCTTCGTCTTAGTGCAGTATTTGAATTATCTGTAATGGCTCAGCTATTGATGCACGCCATACCTTTATCCCCTAACATCCAACGCTATTTTTTATATCTCTCATATGCTGTTGTATAAATGCCCAGCATTTCTTCAAGACCCATTTTGTTGATCTGATCCACATAGCTGTTCCACTCCGAAAACGATGTATGGCCGGTAATGAACTCAGACATCATTTTTGTGACATATCCGTCGATATCTGTTCTGAGGACAGTCAGCCTTTCGTTTTCCTTGACCGTAAATGTAAAATCAGGCCATACTTCTTTAGGGGCAAAGGGTATCAGATTCATGGACGCCTTATAGGATACTTCCTCCATTTCTCTTCCGCCAAAGTAGGGTTCCCTAATGATTGTGGGATTGCTGCCTCCCACATAAGGGGCATACTTACTGACAACGGCATCAAAAGGCGTTGTGGAATTTACGCCGCTATACACTTCATCGCTCCAGTCATATTTGCCGTCAGCCGTTTTTACATAGGATTTCCCCTCAACTCCCAGATTGAACAGCTTGATTCCGTCGTCCCCATAGAAATAGTCGACCCATCTCATGGTTATCTCGGGGTACTTATTTGCGCTGGTTATGACAAACGCCCCTGTTCCTGTGGTATATGGCCTCAACGCCGCCCACATCTGATCCCCGCCGGGACCCTTCAGCGCAGCCGGAAGCCCTTCAAATTCCCCGACGTGCTGGCTTGGTATAGTTGCGGTATTTGGAGCTGAAAAGGATCCGATAAGGCCTTCGCTCGCTTTAGCTATAAATTGAGGCTGTTTTATGGTGAATATCTCCTGGTCCATCAGGCCTTCTTTATACAGCTTGTTCAGATATTGCAAAAATTGTTTATACTGCTCCGAAGTCTGTATGTATCTTATTTTTCCGGTGATTTCATCCATATCGATGGATTGCTGAAGCATTCCCCTGTTTCCAATGCCAAATGCGCCCCGCAGCACATCCATAATATTCTGCAGTGTGTCCGAAGCCAGAGGAATCTCGTCCGCCTTGCCATTGCCGTTTGCATCATTTTCCTTGAACGCCTTCAGGACATTGTAGAGTTCATCGGTGGAAGCCGGCATTTCCATACCCACTTTTTTAAGCCACTCTTTATTGATATAATATTTTCTTGCGAGTCTGACCGCTGATGATTCAACTCCCGCCGGCAATGAGTAAATGGCTCCGTTATCAAAAGTCTGCGATTTCTTTACATCAGGGTGTTCGTCCATAAATTTCTTAACATTGGGGGCATATTCATCAATAAGCTCGTTAAGATTCAGAAGGAGCCCCTGGGAGCCGAAATTGAGCTGGTCAATATTGCTTATGCTCAATTTCATAAAAGCATCCGGCAGGTCCTGTGATGCGAAAGCCAGTTTTACCTTATCCCCTGCGTTGCTTGAATTCAGGTTATCCCATTCGATTTTTACCCCGGACAGCTTTTCATATTCCTGGAACGCCAGCATCTTTTCAAACTCAGGTTGGACATCCTGCTTTCTCACCATTATTTTTAAGGTTACCGGTTCATTTACTATGGGCAGACCCGTTGCGTTTAACTGAGAAGTACTGCTCACACTGCTTGAATTACCTGAATTTTGCTTTGTGTCATCGGCAGTTTGAGCTCCACATCCCGGAATCATTGTAACCACAGCTGCCAAAACCATAAATGCAGACACTATTCTTCCTTTAAATCTCATAATTACCTCCTCGTTTTTGTTTGCGTACGCATTTTCATCATAAGGTGCAGCCTCTTAAACTTCCATATGTAATTCATATTCAGGATAAAAAAATGGACTTCATTTTCAAACAATGGCGGCAATAGGTTATATGCCTGCCTTTGCGGAGAAATCCATTTATGTTTCAAAAGATACATATGCAATTTTTGAACCGGCGGAGTTATGCAAAATAAGAAAAGCTATTCATGGGTTATCCCATTATTTCCGATCGGACAAGTTGTCTGAATTTAATCGGGGTAATCCCCTCAATTTTTTTAAATTTGCGGATAAAATTTGCTTCATCGATATATCCCACTCTTGACAGAATTTCTCTCAGCCCCAGGTCTGTGTCTTTAAGCAATTCCTTTACCTCGTTCATACGCAGATTATCCACATACTGCATAAGAGAGCAGCCCGTCTGGATTTTGAAATACCTGCTTATATAGGACTGCGATACTCCGCACTCGGAAGCAATTACGGCAAGGGACAATGTGTTGCTGTGCAGGCTGTCGCTTATTATATCAAATATCCTGTTTTTAAACTGAAAATTTTTAAGTTCCTTTTGCTCTATATTATATTCACATATCTTCATACAAAAAGTCGATAGGTATTCCAACATCAGTTCAACGGTATCAAATGTCAGGATAAAATCATAATTGCCGTCCTCGATAAAAATATCACCGGCTTCAATGTGCATTTCATCAAGTAAGATTATTACGGAATTAATAATTCCATAGCCTATGCATCTTATGGCTTCGATTGAAAACTGCCTGGAGGCGATATATGTTCCAAGACCCGCCATAGCCTGTTTCACTTCATCCTCGTCACTGTCTTTAAGCGCCCTTGTCAATGCCGCTTCAATATGCACCGGATATCTGTACTTTCTATTCTGACGGCTTTCGTTTATCTCCCTGTAATATATGATCTTTCCCTTTCCCATTAAAAACTTGTAACAGGCCGCTTTTTTAGCTTCAGCAAAAGATTCTCCAACTCTCTCCATACCTTCATAAACGCCCCCTACCCCAATGGTCAGGCTGCAGCTATCACTAAAAAAGTCCTGCATACTGCATAAAATCTGTTCTGCCTGTTTTTCCGCCTCACAGCAGTCTCCAAAATTGAAAACAGCGCCTATACTTCTGTCTTCGTTAAAGTCCACTCCATACCCCTGTAATCCGGAACTTTTCAGTATATCTTCCATCCACATCAGTATATCGAATTTTATGTCTATTTGCCGGGTTTCATTTTCTTTATCCCTTTGCCGCGCATGTTCTTCAATAAATATGACCGCAGCCTCAAAAAAAGAATAGTTAAAATTCAGAGAGGTCTCATTCATGGCAATGTATGCCTGGCTCCGGTTTATATATTTTCCATTGACAAGATCCGTGAGGAATTGTTCTTTGAGTAAATTTTTATTTTTTTCACTGGTTTGTTCAATAAATGAATATATGTATTCAATTTCATCGCCGTATTTACTATTCGGATGATTGTTGATTTTAGAAATGTTATTTGTAAGCCTTCTTAAAGGCCTATGGTTTTCCAAGGCAAGTCCAAAAGCAATTATCGTCCCGATAAATAAGACCGCATAGAGTGAATAATTGAACAAATTTTTTATCCTGTACACCTGTAACAACAACTGATCGCTTTTTATGACCATTATGTAATCCCATTTATTATAATCAGAATGCAATTTAACTATGGAATAATTTATATTGTCTATTTCCAACTCATTCACATCTTTATCAAGTCCTGATAAATCAATTTTCCCGAAAAAATCCGGCGGCGAGACGGCCTCTGTCCCTTCAGAGTCATAAAATACAGGTTTGCCGTTTTCATCCAGCATGTAAATATAACCTGAATTTAATTTAAATATATTGTTTATAAGCTGATTCAGCGCTTTTTGCTCAATTACGAATATTACAACGCTGGACGGCCTGCTTTCGTTTATGGGAAGCGGATAGATGCAGGTTATTATACTTGTATCCATATTCTGGTTTATCCGGACCGGTTCCGTGGGCCGTATTAATCTGTAATCCATTTTGTCTATGGCTTTATAAAAGTCCTCTTCTCTCCAGTCATTATAATGGTATAAATATTTAAAAAACAGATCCGTGCTCACCTCCCCATTGGAGGTATATATCTTCCTGTTCTTGTCCTGTCCATAATTCCGGTAGAAAAATATATCGTATATAAACTCGTTACTGGCTTTATATTTTTCAAGCTCATAGACCGTCCGTATTGAATTTCCGGCCTGTCCCCCGGAATAAAATAAAAATTCCGGATTATTGCTGATATTCACCACAATCCGGCTCATTTCCTTAAAATGCATATCCATATTATTTTTAACCTGGGACAACTCCGAAATGTTGGATTTTATAATTTCGGAACGTAAAGTATCAATAAAATTTCCGTAAAGAAAGCTTCCAATAATTAACCAGATAATGGCGATAAGTATCATAATGGAAAAAAAGTTTTTATAAAAATATCGAGACATCCTGATTTTCAGCGCAAAATCTCTCAATGACTTCATAGCAACCTCCAATATATATAGTTATATACTTAAATGACATGATAAAAACAGAAGACATATCCTAATATTAATACGGTCAGTTTATTTAAACCTGTTTCCCTGCCATATAATTTCGGTATGGATAACTCACTTGTATTCTATTGTAAACTATAAATTGAAACGTATCAATTAATTTTTAGTAAAAATTATGTTAAGGAAATCTATTCCGAGGCGGAATGGGCCGTCCTATAGATTTACCCCAGCCGTATTTCTGTGATATAGTGTTTATTATAAAACGCTATAAAATACAAATGAGGTGGAATTGTATGAACTTTAAGGAGTTGGAAGCATTTCTGGATTCCATTGTACAATGGAGAATTCCGGGCGCAGATTGCGCGATTTATTATAAAAACAGGCCTGTTTTCCGCTACAGTGCCGGCTATGCCGACATTAAATCAAAAAAGCCCATATCAGCTGACAATCTTTACAACCTGTACTCCGCGTCAAAGGTAATAACCTGTGCGGCCGCCCTTCAGCTTTTTGAAAACGGAAAATTTCTTATGACCGATCCCCTATGGGAGTACCTGCCGGAGTTCCGGGAAATGTACATAAAAAAAGTCCTTGATAACGGCAATGTTGAACTGGTAAAAGCCCAGAACAGCATTACGGTCCGCGATCTGTTTACAATGACTGCGGGTCTGACCTATGAACTCAACACACCTTCCATTAAGGCTGCAAGGGAAAACGCACCAAACCAGAGTCCCGCCACAAGAGAAATTATCAAGGCGATCGCTGAAGACCCTCTCATGTTTGAACCCGGAACCCATTGGAATTACAGCCTGTGCCATGATGTCCTCGGAGGGCTTATAGAGGTGGTATCCGGCAAGAAATTCAGCCAATATTTAAAAGAAAATATTTTTGACCCGCTGTATATGAAGGATACGGGTTTTTATCTTTCGGATGAAAGAACTGCCAGAATGGCCAGACAGTATTCTTTTAATGATGAAACCAATACCGCCGTTGAAGTTTCGCTCAAAAATGTTTATGTCCTCGGAAGCAATTACGAAAGCGGCGGCGCAGGCCTCATATCATCGGTCGATGACTACATCAGATTTGCAGCCGCACTTTGCAATAAGGGAAAAGCTCTGAATGGAGAGCAGATTTTAAGCCGGCGTACTATTGAACTGATGAAAACAAATCATCTGGATGAAACCTGCATGAAGGACTTTAACTGGATCCAACTGAGAGGCTATGGCTACGGCCTGGGTGTACGTACAATGGTAAACAGCGCTGTGGGCGGTTCCTTAAGCCCCGTTGGAGAATTCGGCTGGCCCGGCGCAGCAGGCTCATACTCCCTGATTGACCAGACAAATGAGCTGGCGGTGTTCTATGCCCAGCATCTGCTGAACAACCAGGAACCATATGTTCATCCAAGATTGAGAAATGTTATATATAAATGTCTTGATGCATGACTTGACAGCTGTGTAAGTACCGCTCCCTTTTCAGGCGTCAGATCCGTTCTGGCGCCTGCTTTGATTCCAGGTCTTTTGCCGCCTCATAGTCCGGGGCTCCGGGGCGTTCATATGAAAACCGCCTGTTTCTCTGTGCCATCATTCAAATTCATACTTAAATAAAAATATATTAAAAAAAGTGCTTCTGAGACCCAGAAGCGAAAATCATTTCATTTAAAATCAATGACTTTTACGAAATCTTAACCCTTCAATCTGTCGTACTCGTTAAGTATTTCGTCCAGAAGATTGCTGATATCTATTATTTCCGGGTCCAGCAAATCTCCTTTGCACTCGATCATACGCTGCAATATTATCCGCAGGTCGTATATCTTGTGCCTGATTATTCCGACATTATTCTCCAAATTTACCACCTCCTTTCAATTTCTATTTCTGGTAAAATGCGCTATTTTCCTGTAAAAACCAATAAATATACACATTTATTTACACATGGAATAAATCAACGACATGCCAGGAGGTTGAAAATGGAAGGAAAACCGTTGTCGATTGCCGCACCGCAGCCATTGGGGAGCCGGAAAAAATTCAGAAAGAAAACCCGCCGGGGAGAAGTCTCCCGGATGACATGATAAATCGGAAAAATTTCACTCATACTTTTATGCGCAAATTTGTAACACATAAATTTATTGTGAATAGAATGGTATTATCCAAGTGATTGCAGCACCGTATATTTATCAATGTTTTAAAAAATGTAGTTTGCTTGAGAACCTAATCATATTTATAGGGAGGGTAAAGTGTATGTCGGAGAATGAAGATATCACCACTCGTGGAGGCTTTTTTGGCGGACATTCCGGATGCCATGATGACAATAATCTGATCTGGATATTAATAATTCTCGTTATTTTATTCTGTTGTTTCTGTGGTAATAAACACGATTGTTAGTCTCCTTCCAAACATAAAAATAAAACTCAAGGCATCGTTTCCTTGAGTTTTATTTTTATGTTCTGGTCCTGTTATTCTTAAAATGCTTCAAGCCCGCCGGTAAAAAATACTCAATAGCCTGATAGAATCAGATCGGCCACATTAACCCCCGAATCCACGGCCTGGTGTGTCCCAAGTCCGAAGCCTCCCGCATCGTTTCCGGCATAATACAACCCGTGAATTGGAGAAACGGGGCTGGGCCTCTGGTCGCCGGACTGGCCGACGGAATTGGCAATGCCATAGCTTTCTCCGCCCCAGGAAGCCTCCTGTAAATCCGTGCCCATCACAGCCGACTGTTTTGGCGTCATTATTTCGCGGTGCGTGATATGGTCGAACAAGTCCGGCTGAAGCTTACGGACCACACTTTCAACATAATCCAGATATGGCTGCAGGTCCTGTTCCGGATCCGGGTAGCAGGATATACATGCATATACCAACTGCTTGCCTACAGGCGCAGTATTTGGATAGAGCGAGGTGGTGCCGAAATAAACATAATTTTTGATGCTTTTTCTGTTTCCCCCCGCTTTGGCCTTGAATTCTTCATACGTTTCCAGCATCCCCTCCGGATAGTACACCGTCATAGGATGCTTCACAACCGGAGCATTGAGGAAATAGCGGTAACCGACGCAGGACAGGTTCAGCTCCAAGCCTTTTATGCGTTCGCAATAGCCTGCGTCAAACTTGTCCTCTCCCACCAGCTTCAGGACTGTTTGCCGGATTCCCGCGGTGCTGACGACAACGGGCGCCGTATATTTTTCGCCGGTTTCCAGTGTGATCCCCTGTACAGCGCCTTTTTCGGTGTCAATACTCTTTACCCGGCTGTTATAAAGCACTGTTCCGCCAAACTCCTCCACAGCTTCCGCGAAAACCTCGAAAACATGGCCGATGCCGTATTCATAGTAGCGCCCGCCTCCGGATTTGCGCACAAGCTGGTGCAGGCGGACCATTTCAGAAGCGGGTACCCTGTCGCAGGTCATCTCGAAAGCACCTTCACAGAGCGCCAGAAAATATGTCCGGAAAAGGCCCGGGAATTCCCCGTAACTGTCCACAAAATCAACGGAAGAAGTCATAGAGAGCTTTTTGATTTCCTCCTCCGGCATCCTGCCGATATCTTCATTTAATTTCTGTATTTTCGCAAGCCCCTGCACATCGGATGGCTGGATATGCAGCGCTTTAAAAAAGGATTCATCCTGCTTTCCCATTTCCATGGAGGTCAGTTCGCCGTTCCCATCCTCAAAATACATTACGTCAGACAGGCCGAGTTCATGAGCGCGGATGCATTTTACGGAGTTTTCTTTTCCAATGCGCTGAAGAACATATTCAAACCGCGAATTGTACGCCGGAACGCCGTTAATGGGGAATAATTCATAGTGGAAGCCTTCCGCGCTGTGGATCTCTGACATCCTCCCTCCGGCGGAGTTGTTTTTGTCCACAAGCAGCAGTTTTTTTCCCTCTTTAGCCAGCAATGCGGCCGTGCTGCTT
>JAEWSZ010000199.1 GCA_023397905.1 Bacillota bacterium
GTGGAATAGTTACCCGGTTTGTGAAGCAAACAAACGGCAAGGTGCAGCGTGCCGGCAGGGCACACTTAAATTCAATTTAACCCCATAAAAAAGTACTTATAAATACTTTTTGTGTGCCGGAAACGCTTGAGAAACGCTTGGGTCAATACTTTTGGCACATTGGGGTATGGAGGGTCAAATGGGTAAATTTTCAATAGGAGTAATGGCAGATTCTTTCCGGCTCCCTTTTGAACAGTCGCTTAAAAAGGCACATCAGGTGGGAGCCGACGGTGTTCAGCTATATGCGGTCAATGGAGAAATAACACCTGAAAATCTGACCGGAGGAAAAATTAAAAATATAAGACATTTGCTGGCGGAAAATAATTTGACAGTTTCCGCCCTGTGCGGTGATTTGGGAGGACATGGCTTCAGCCGCGAAGAAGAAAATGGCTTCAGGATAGAAAGGTCCAAAAGAATCGTAGACCTGGCGCTGGAATTGGAGACCGCGGTAATTACCACTCATATTGGAGTAGTGCCGGCGGATAAAAGCTGCGACCGGTATAAAACCATGCATGAGGCATGTAATTTGCTGGCGGAGTACGCGTATTCCAATAAGGTTTTCTTTGCAATTGAAACGGGGCCCGAACCTGCCCGGGTGTTGAGGGAGTTTCTGGACGGTCTTGATTCCAAGGGAGTCGCCGTAAATCTTGACCCCGCAAATCTGGTCATGGTGACGGGAGATGATCCCGTAAAAGCGGTTTATACACTAAAGGACTATATAGTACATACACATGCGAAAGACGGTATAATGCTAAAACAGACAGACCCTCAGACAGTCTATGACTTTTTTGCGGATGGCGGAATCGGTGATTTACGGCTTGAGGAGTTTTTTAAAGAAGTGCCCCTGGGGGAGGGAAATGTTGATTTTGACGCCTATATTAAGTCGCTTGGGGATATAGGCTACAAGGGTTTCCTGACCATTGAGCGGGAGGTTGGGAATCACCCGGAAGACGATATCCGCATGGCGGTCCGGTATTTAAAAAGATATTTATAATGCGGCAGGCTGTTCTGCCTGAAATTTATTTTCCCCAGGACAGTATACTTACTAAAAGCAGGTGGAACAAGTGGAAAAAAAGTATGGGGTTGTTTTAATAGGATGCGGGCATATGGGGCGTGAACATATTCAGGATATTTATTTCCGCAGGAATATAAATGTGGTCGGAGTGGTGGATACCGACCCAAAACGGGCCCGGGAGTTTTATGAAATGTATAAGCCGGAATCCTGGAATACCGATTACAGGGAATATTTAAAGCGCGGCGATGTGGATATCGTAATTATTACCACATATGTCGATACCCATCTTTCCATATTGAAGGATTGCCTGGAGCACAAAAAACATGTATTGTGCGAAAAACCAATAGGCAGAACCCTGGAGGAGGGCAAAGAATTTGCAGAAACCGTAAAAGCGGCGGAAAGCAAAGTGCTGGTTTCCCATATCCTGCGCCATAATGAGACATACCGGAGGGCAGCTCGGCTTATAAGAGAAGGTACAATAGGTGAATTGACGCTGATCAGAATGGTGCAGAACCATCACTGCAAGGATTGGGAGAGGTATAAAAGGCTTATGGAAAGCTGTTCTCCCATAGTTGACTGCGGTGTCCACTATATGGATGTCATGCAGTGGTTTACAGGTGTGCCCATAATAAAAGTAAGCGGGTTCGGCGGCAGAATTGACGGGGATCTGCCTGAAACTGCCTATAATTACGGGCTTATGAATGTGCAGCTTGAAAATGGCTGCATAGGGTATTATGAAGCCGGCTGGTCAAGAAACCTTGCCTCCTGCAACATCAAGGAATTCACAGGTCAGAAGGGCAGAATAAGCATCGTTTTAAATGCCAACAGGTATAAGGACGTGGAGGAAGGCGACATGATTGAAGTGTATTTGAGTGAAACCAATGAATACAGGACAATTAACTGCCTGTCCAAATATAAAAATATGTGGGGACAGCTGCAGAAGCTGATTGATATGATTGAAACAAATGCTCCGGCTGTTCCGACGATGGATGAAGTATTCAGCGCCTTCAGGGCTGTTGTGAGCGCAGACGGCAAAATCAGAAAAAACATTTTTACGGATATCAGGGTGGGCGAGGTGAAACCATGAAAATACAATATCTTGGAACGGCTGCCGCAGAAGGCTGGCCGGCTCTTTTTTGCAAATGCGGGGCATGTGAAAAAGCCCGCAGCCTGGGCGGGATGAATATCCGTACACGCTCACAGAGCATCATTGACGATAAATTACTTGTGGATATGCCGGCAGATACATATTACCATGCTCTTAAATATTCTATGGATTTATCCTGCGTAAATGACATACTCATTACCCACTCCCATGAAGACCACTTTTATCCCCTGGACATTGTTTTAAAGGCCCCACCATATGCGCATGGAGGTTCGGCAAAAAAAATAAAGGTTTATGGCAACAGCGTAATCGTAGAGATGCTTGAAAAAGCCATGGAGCAAAGCGGGATTCCCAGAATAGGTGATTTTGTCATACCGGTGAAAGTAAGGCCATTTAAACCATTTGCCGCGGGAGAGTATACTGTTACAGCGCTGCCAGCCGATCATATTCCCAATGAGGACTGCTATATATACATTGTTGAAAAGGACGGAAAGAGGATTTTATACGGGCACGATACGGGAGTATTTCCTGAAAAAACCTGGGCATACATAAAGGGAACTGTGTTCCATGCGGTGAGCCTGGATTGCACATTTGTGCTGCAATATAACGAAAGGGGGCATATGGGCCTGCCCAATGCAAATGAGGTAAAGGTGAGAATGGCAGAGTACGGCTGCACGCATCCTGATACGAAGTTTATAATCAATCATTTTTCACACAATGGAAATAAAACACATGAAGAATTGTCCGAATATGCCGAAAAACTGGGATTTTTAACCGCTTACGACGGAATGGCCGTCATATTCTGAAATGTTTATTTTTAATTTCAAAAGAGGGGTAATTAAATGAAAATAATTGCGGTAGACATTGGAGGAACATCCATTAAAGCAGGGGAAGTAATTGACGGAGTACTTGTTTCGTCGACAGAATATGACACCGGTGCAAAAAGTGGCGGGGAATCTGTAATGCTCCGGGTAAAGGATATCATTGCAGGCTACAGCGGATTTGAAGCAGTCGGCATAAGCACCGCGGGCCAGGTTGACAGCCTCAGGGGCTGCATAAGCTTTGCAAATGAAAATATTCCGGGTTATACGGGCATGCAGGTAAAAAATATTATGGAGCAGCATTTCAAAGTGCCTGTGGCAGTTGAAAACGACGTGAACTGCGCCGCTTTGGGCGAAGCGCATTACGGAGCCGGAAGAGGCCTCAAGGATTTTATCTGTCTGGCTTTCGGAACCGGTATCGGCGGTGCTGTCGTAATCGACAGGAAGATATATGCAGGCAGTACATTTTCCGCGGCGGAATTCGGGCATATTATTACACATGCAGGTGGCCGGCATTGCAACTGCGGCCTTTCCGGCTGCTACGAGCAGTATGCGTCCACCGGGGCGTTGGTTGCTGCCGCCGCAGAGCTCAATCCGGCACTTTCAAACGGGCGGATAATCTTTGAACACATGGGAGACCCCGGAGTACAGGAAATAGTAGACCAATGGATCCGGGAAATAATTTATGGCCTTGTCACAATCATACATATTTTCAATCCGGCGGATATAATTCTGGGCGGAGGGATTATGAATGAAAATTATATTGCCGGCAGGATAAAAGATTCCATAAAAGATAACATAATGCCCAGCTATGCCGGTGTCGCCATAAGGCAGGCCAGCCTGGGAAACAGGGCCGGAATGCTGGGAGCGGCTTATCTGGCCTCGAGAACTTTAAGCCCATAGCCCTGCTGTTGCAAAAGGGCTTTACACAGGGCTTTTGGCCAGAATAGTTACAATAATTCAATAAATTGTAAACTAAAAATAATATTTCCTCCCTGTTTATTTTCTGAAAAAGGTATAAAATAACTTATGTAGGAGTTATTTACATACAACTAGGGGGAGGCATGAAAAATGAAAAAACCTTCAAAGATCATTGTGTTTTTAAAGAAGGTAAGTAGTAATTATAAAAGTGTCGGCCACATTGTACAAAGACTTTATAAACTCTTAAAATCGCCATTCTTCAGAACCTTAATCAATTTTCTCTTCACTTTTTTCTTTGCATTTCAGATGAGATTAACAGATTTCGATACATATAAATTAAATCAACCGGAATTTTATAAGGATAAGGTGCATATACTGGTAACATTCGTGCTTATTGTGGCGTACAACTGGATAATCGTCGTAATCGACCATTACCAGAGGTACCAGCAGCAGGCTGTGAAATGCATTAAGGAGATTGTTGACAGGGAAACGGTCATCAATCAGACCATTGGCAGGAAGATTTACGAAATTACCAGAAGCATTTCCGTAAAGCCCAGCATGATACCGGTCAAATCCGATTTCAGCAATCTGAGCTACCAGGATATTGCCGCGCTGGTCTGCCATAACATTTACGATACCATAAAAATCTCTACGGACAGGGATTCTCACCAGGTTTCGCTCATGCAGAAGTTTAAGGAGAAGCGGACCGGGATACAATATATAAAGATGATAAGCTACGGCAATGCAAACCAGATATCTCCGAGTATTTTTGACAAGCACTTTTATCTGGACCGAGATCAGAATTATTATCAGGTGAGGATTTTTAACAACAACCAGAATGATATTTTCATTTTGAAAAATACTTCGGAAATTAAAAAGGAATTTGTATATGGGAAAAAGAATAATAACAATGAAATAAAAGTAAATCAATATATCGCAATCCCGGTGTTCTGTGAAAACGAAGGTATCGTATCCCTGTTGCAGATAGAAATGACCGATGATACGCTTATTGGTAGAACTGTGGATGAGATAAGAGAATTTGTCAAACCATTTATGGCATATGTGCATATACTGACAGTGAACTATTATCAGGATGAATTATTTAAAGTTATAATCAAGAAATTTGATATACTTAAGAAGAACAAAGAAAGGAAAGTTTTCGCGGAAGGGATGAGCAAATATGAACAAAACTATGGGGAAACTAATACATCTATTGCCCCAAAAGACCAATGACTTGGAATATACCGAGATAAACTTCATTCCGGAGGATACCGATTATATACAGGACCATAAAATCTTTGAGGACAGAAGGCGACAGTTAATAAGCGAATTCGAAAAGGAACTCAGCATATTTAAAAATGATTACGTGCAAATGATTTAAATATATCGAATGTACTATAAAAGCTCCCTGCTCATATAATACGGGGAGCTTCTTTTATTTCCTGCTGTTTTTACGCGGTGGTTTGTTGTCCGGTGCGTATTTCAGGCGGATCAGTTCTATATAATCCTCCACCTGCCTGATAGCTTCGGCGGGGAGGTCTTCAACATCCAGATTATAGGGATATTTTGTTTCGGCTATGTATTCGCTGAAGGATTTTCGGCTGCTGGTACGGCCCACGAGATAGTCAACCGAGACATTAAAATAATCGGCAATGGTTTTAAGGATGTTTTCATCCTTCGGGAACCTGTCATTTGCTTCGTAATAGCCGATGACTCTCTCGGATATGCTGACAATCCTGCCCAGTTCCTTTTGTGTTATGCCCTTTTCCTCTCTCAATTCTTTTAAACGATCACCAAAACCCATACCGAACCTCCTAAATATTAATATATCACGGCAGTTGAGTGCCAATGGAAAAACGAACAAAATATTCCAAGTTTTTGTTGAATAAGAACGAAATATGCGTTAAAATATAATTATTATGACTCAAAATCCAATGATGCATTCATTGGAAAGGACTGAATTCTAAAGGGATTCATTCTTAATTTCCGGGTTCTGAATTCTGGATTCACTTGAATACGCATGGAGGGAACAGATGAAAAAAACAAATGCTGAATTAGCTGAAGAGATCCGGAAAATCAGGGAGCAGTTATACGAATGCATTGAGAAAAACGGAATAATAGACGATCCGAAGCTGATGGATATCAACACCAGACTTGATGAATTGATAGTACAGTGGATGAAGGAAAATTCCTGAACATTAAAATCCCGGTTTTATGTTTTCATATGCTTTTAAAGGGTAAAATATAATACGGTGCATTAATTGACCTTGTCCTGCAAAATCAGAAGTTTTCAACTTTGGCCGGGATGAGGTCAAAGCGGGAGGCGCAGGGTATGTTTATCCGGAATATTACATATAATAATTTTCAGCACGGGCAAAGATTTGCGGGGGAAATATTTACAACATAATGTTACAATGTTATTCTAAATACGAGCAATTAATCTTGAACAATGTCTGACATTGTTCGGACACAATGCGAAGAGCGGGTGCGCGGACACAGTCTGCGCGGGCCGGGGCCGGATTCGTTGCGGCGCAGGCGTTATATTAAATCGAAGGGAGAATTTAGCTATGAAACAATATATACCTATCGAAAGTGTTTTTGCAAGAGAAATACTTGATTCCAGAGGAAATCCAACTGTCGAGGTGGAAGTTATTGCCGAAGGCGGGTTCATAGGACGGGCTTCGGTACCTTCCGGAGCCTCCACCGGCGCTTTTGAGGCAATCGAGCTGAGGGATGAAAACAGCGAAAGATACCTGGGAAAAGGTGTCGAAACAGCGGTGGACAATGTTAACAATATTATTGCGCCGGAAGTGGAAGGCATGAACGTGTTCGATCAGGTCGCAATAGATAAATTGATGATAGAGCTGGACGGTA
>JAEWSZ010000032.1 GCA_023397905.1 Bacillota bacterium
GGATTACATGGGGGTATGAGCTCTCTGCTGCTGAAATCCCTGTCCATCAGCATGCGGAGCTGCCGTACCAGCATATCGTATTCCCCGTTGGTGTAGGCCTCTCTCAGCTTATAGCGCTGTACCTTTCCGCTTGTGGTCTTGGGTATGCTCTTGACCGGAATGACCTGGGAAACCTCTATGCCCAGCTTTTCGCTGACAGCTCTTTTTAAATTTACCGCCGTGGCCACAAAATTTTCAGGCTTTTGTTTAAACAGTACGAAAAGGACCAGCTCATCATACCCGAGCTTTTCGTTAAAAACTCCCGCAGAGGCGATCTTGCCCAGCTCTGCGCCATCAACACTCTCGGCTATACGCTCTATGTCATGGGAGTAATAGTTCTGGCCCGAAACGAATATGACATCCTTTGCGCGTCCCGTGATGACAAGGCGCCCGTTCCTCATAAAGCCCAGATCTCCCGTATTAAGCCAGCCGTCGGTTGAAATGGCCTGTACGGTGGCAGCCCTGTTATTATAATAACCTGATGTAACATTGCCTCCCCGTATCCGGATATAGCCTATCCGGTCTTCTCCCAGGTCCTTGTTTTCATCATCGCATATGCATACAAAACAATTGTAAATGGGATAACCCACGTCGATAAATGTAACGGAATTTTTATCTTCCTTGAAGGTATCCTTTACTTTTTCGCCCAGTCTCAAATGATTGCGGTTTAAAATATGAAAGGTAAATTCCTCTCCCGGAACCGGGAAAGTCACGGCAATAGTCCCCTCCGCAAGGCCGTATACCGGATGCATGGCATTCCTTTTAAGCCCGTATACGGCCATTTTATCCAGAAATTCATTGCACAGCTCCATGGATATTGGCTCCGCTCCGTTATATATGAGCCTTACCCTTGACAGCTCCCAATCCCTTTTATCCTCTGGATTATAGAATTTCAGAAAGTGCTTGTACCCGAAATTGGGTGAATACAGCAGTGTTACCTTATGCTGGCTCGCTTTCTGCATCCACAAGGAAGGCTGCCTCACAAAAAGCTGAGTCTGGATATTATATTGATTGATATCCGCTATCATATCCTTGATATGTGTTCCGATAAGTCCCATATCGTGGGTGAGCGGCATCCAGTTCAGGCTCACATCTTCTTGACTGATGCGGGCCCATTTTATTACGGAGTTTAAGTTTGTAAAAACATTGCTGTGAGTTATTATGACTCCCTTGGGTTCTCCGGTGGAGCCTGAGGAAAACTGTATAAACGCCATATCTTCAGGCTGCGGGTAATAAATATTAACATATTTCTCTATTTCCTCAGTTCTGCCGCCGGAAATCTCTTCGGCGTAGACCACTCTTTTTAAAATCAGCTCCATCTGCCCGTTCAGATTATTTTTACCCGCAAATTGTTCCAGCTTTGCTATAAAATCCGAGGAAGCGATAATTTGGGGATTATTCAGCACATTCCATATTTTGAAGAGTTTCAGCCTGTGTTCGTCATTTGTCCCGGTGGTGACCGGCACCGGTATCATCCCGCCCAGTATGCACGCCCAGAAAGAATATACAAACCTCTGATTGTCTTCGATCTGAAATATTACCTCATCCCCCTGCTTATAGCCTGACTTCTGCAAATGGTGCAAAAATTCCAGAGCCCTGTAATACAGTTCCTTATACGAAACGTATATTTCCTCGTCGCTTCCCAGAATGAAATTTATACCCTTCTCTTCTTCACTCTTTCTGGAGATTACAAGTTCCGTCAATGTTTTGCAATCGCACATATTTTTACACCTCTCTCTAAAGTCCGTTTTTCACAGCGCTTCCTTCAAATGGCGGGAGTATAAGTCCGTATAATAGTTCTCATAGCTTTCCACCATGTTCCTGATATCCAGCTTCACCGCAAAATCTCTGCTGTTGCCGCTCATAGTCCTGCGTAGGTTCCGGTCCTTTACCAGCCTTATTATGGCCTCCGCCATTTTCGAAGGCTTTGCGTCCCCTACAAGAAAACCGTTTATACCGTCCTTGACAAGCTCCGGTGCAGAGCCCGAATTCATGGCTACCACAGGCAGCCCGCAGGCCATGGCTTCCACGGTGGACAGTCCGAAGGCCTCTTTTTTGGAGGTCATGGCATATATGTCACTCATTGCCAGCAATTCCTGTATATCGCCCCTTCTCCCTGTAAACTCAACCTTATCGGCTATTCCGCAGACCTCCGCTATTTCCTCAATATACTTTTGCAGATGTCCCTCTCCCACCAGTACGAGCCTTACATTGTCGCATTCCCTGCATACCTTTTCGAAAGCCCGCATAAGCAAGGCATGCCTTTTTTCCTCACTGAACCTGCTGACATTTATGATTGTAACGCACCCGCTGTTCCGCTCCAGGGAGGCAGGTGTGAACCTCTGTGTATTTATTCCGTTTCTGATCACCTTTATTTCTTTTATATCCAATGCCTCTTTTAATGAGTTTGAGGAAAATTCCGATATGGATACGGGCAGGAATTTGTGCTTTTCCAGTGCATAGCGCCCTACGGCCCCTAAATTCCTGGTTTCAACATTTCCGTCCGCGTGGACCGTGTGCACCCGTATAATATTCCGGTTGAAAACCGCCGGCAGGAAGGCCGGTATCAAGCCAAGGAAATGAGTGTGCACTATATCCGGTTTAAATTCCCTGCAAACCCTGCTGACAGCAATTATGCTCTTCCTTTCGGTAAGCAAAATACGCCAGCTTTTTGTGTACTCGTCAATTGCCAGTTTCTTGGTGGTAACATAAGGGCTTATTGGCCTGTCCAGATGGAAAATCCGTATATTTGCATTATCCAGCTCCTGCTTTAACGCCGACTGGTCGTAAACACCCACTATGACCAAACCTATCTCAAATCTTTTTTTGTCAAGTCCCGATACAAGATCCACGATGAACCTTTCGATGCCATAACCTATAAACCACGGTATTACATGCAAAACCCTCAATTTTCTCATATCCATACCCCTGTCAAAATATATATTTATAGTTTCAAAAAGCATTAAAATCCAAACCGGAGTTTCCTTTACTATGCAAAACCTGTTACTTCCCACATCCTTTCAGCCAGTTCCGCCTCTTCAGGAATATCATGCTTCTGAATTTTTCCTTCGATTGCGGTGGCGGAGCCCAATCTGCGCATGGTTTCATTTATTGCATAAAAGCTGTTTAAATCCAGCATTTCCGATTGGGATTTATAAAAATTTATCAGCCTTGCCTTATGCCTGGCAAAATCCGTTATATCAGTATAGACAGGCTTCAGCTTCAGTCCGGTGCTTAGCTCTCCCAACCGTCCCCAGTATATGTCCCTTTTTCCGTCGCAATAGGGGTAATCCTCATACAAATATACCTTCAAATTTTCCTTTAGCTTTTTATCGTATTCTGCAATTGCCCCGATTGCCGCCTCATGTACTATCCGGTGGTCCACATGCCAGCCTATTGCCGAAGGTATGAGCAGCGCCTCCGGCCGGTATTTTTCCAGGACACCCCGGCAGTCCTCCTCTATGGCGGAAAATATTCTGTGATCCCTTTTTAAGAAACCGTCTTTATAAAAAATGAATTTCCCACGTTTGTAGGCGTCTTCATATTTTCCCTCCAAAAAATCCACCTTGCCTTCCAGATATGCGGCGGCAGCTATATCCTCCTCCATGCGCAGGCCGGAATACCGCTCATCGTCCAATGGGATCCTGTCCTTGAAGGAAAACCCTTCCCCTGAATATTTGCAGAAAAAATTAACTATGCTTATTTGCGCATTTTGCTCAAAGCGCATTTTTGCCAGTACAGCCCCGCAGGACAGGGCAAAGTCGTCGCAGTGGGGCTGCAACACCACAACCCGCTTGCCTTCGGTTTCATTCCTGCCGGAAAGTCCGCTTTTTTCCACGATTATTCCTTCGTTCACCATCCGGTTAAACAGTGCCCCGTCTATTAAATGCCTGAACCTGCCGGCGGAAATCCCTCCATTTTTCAGGATTTCATCCTCCAGCCCGTCCGGCACACTTATTCCGGTGTCCAGCTCATCCAGGAAAAATATCCTTCCGTCTTTAATGCTGTAGTGTTTAAGCCATATCATCCTATCCATCTGTCTTTTTCTCCAGATAGGCAACTATATCTTCCACAGTTTTAAATTTGGAAGCATCCAGGTCCTCGTCCTCAAATTCCACATCGAATTCAGCTTCCAGAGCCACCGCTATTTTTATGAAGGTTATCGAGTTAATGCCCAGGTTTATCAGCTGATCGCCAACAGAAATATCCTTTCCCTCCAGAATTTCACTCAGCTGCTTATTCAGCACCTGCTTTACGCGTTCATAAATTTCATTGTTCATAGAAACCTCCGCTTAAAATACTTTAATTTTTTCAAAAACAGGAGCATCCGGATTTCTCTGCGAGGTCTTTGGCCGGAAAAACACTTCGAGAGAAAGGCTTTCAGGTTCAAACAGTATCATTTGAAGCGTCTCCCTGTTGTAAAGATCCCCGCTTTCCGTAAATGTGCCTGTAGAGCCGTTATTATATGCTATAACATTTTTCACATCGTCAAGCGTTGCGGTGGGACCCGCCGCCAGCAGCTGCTTTTTCATATTGGCCCATCTTTTGGTATTGGGCTTTGTATCCGTGTGGTTATCGTAATTACCATATAGGATAAAGGAATTTACACTTCCCACGGCATCGCTTATCCCCCAGGTTATCCCCCTGTTGAGCTTCGAGTCAGCCGTTCTCACAGCGCGCTGAACCCTCTTGCCGTCGGCTCCGAAACCGCTGAAGTTGTTTTCGAGGACAATGCTGGTTTCAGGGTCGGACAAAGCGATTATGTGGTTATTTGCATAATATTTTTTTGAATCCTTCATGTAATCGGCTATTTCGTCGATGGTTCCGCAGGTTTCAAGCGCCGTACGCATATCCATTGGGAAGGATCTCTTTCCCTGGGAATCATAGGGTTCGCCTGTGGGGGACAGTAAAATGGCGGCATAAGCCTTGCTGTCGTTAAAGCCGGTAAGTACTCCCATATATCCCAGATAGCCTATGGAACACACTTTCCGTGATGGGTATACAAAGGTGACGACAGCCTGTATCCTGGGTATCTGATTCTTTTCCCCGCCGTACCAGTCCAGGTTCCGTCCGGATATGGTGCTGTGGGTGGCCGACCGCTCACCGTATACCGAGACAAAGCTGCACTGTGTCCCCTGTCCTATATCAGGAATCAGATTGAAAAGATACAGCTCCTCTTTTGAAATCTTGTTGTCGTTTCTCAGGCTTTCACCCGTTTTGGACAGTACTTCGGCCATTCCCTCTATTTCATCGGAATAATCTTTATTCAACTGGGTTTTCAGTCCGTCCTTGTTGTACATGCCATAGCGGTATTCCATTTTGTTATTGATCTCCGAAATATATGAGTCCACTATTTCTTCGTAATCGGGAACCACCTGCAGGATACCCCTGGCGTAAGCCTCTCCCATTTCACGGTGGGTAAGCCCGCTGGTATAATCCAGAGTAACCTTGAAATAATCGCCTTCATTGCTTATGGTGACGCCCTTTTCATGATAGCTGGCTTTGCCCTGGACAATGATTATTTCGTTTCCGCAGCCGTACAAAAAAAGCTGCAGCATTATCAGGCATATTGCAAGAAACCTTTTATACACAATAAATCTCCCCTTTTCAAGCGCTTTCAAATGCCCCGCTGTTCACTGCAATAACGTCTTCCTGCTCCACAATGGCGCCCATTTCCATCTTTATGTGCTTATCGGCCTCGTCAAAATAGCGGTCGTCATGGGTTATTGCTATAACCGCTTTTCCTCTGGCCTTCAGCTCAGGCAGCAGTGTGGTGTAGAAGAATCTTCTGAATTCCGGATCCTGATCCGCCGCCCACTCGTCAAAAAAATATGCCGGCTTGTCCTCCAGGTATGAGATCAGCAGTGCGAGCCTTTTCCTCTGGCCTGTGGATAGCTTTAAAGTGCTGAAGCTTCCCCCTTTGACACTCACCTTGTCATTTATTTTTAAAATACGCAGGTATCTTTCGATTTCTTCGTTCTTCTCCTGGCAATCTATGCCGTACAACCTGTCAAAGAGGTAAAAATCACTGTATACGGTGGTAAAATATCCTCCCAGCGTTTTGGTGTCCACTTTTTCTCCGTTTACCAGTATCTCACCGGCATCAGGCTGGTACAGACCAGTTATGAGCTTTGCCAGGGTAGTTTTTCCGCTTCCGTTCCCTCCCGATATGAACACTATTTCGCCGGAACGGAATTCGCAGTTCACAGGTCCCAGTGCAAAGGTCTCTCCATTTTCACTTTTATAGTGGAATTCCACATTTTTCAGCAGTACTGAAAAATCCGGATCGTCGTTTACCACGGGAGTTTGCTCTTCTTCCAGTGTTGATACCTCATCCATAAAGCTATTTATTCTTTTCCAGCTGACGATCACCCGCACAAGTCCCGGAATCAAGCTTGTCAGCATTGTTACTATGCCTCCCATATACAGGTAGACCACCACGAAAGACCGCAGGGTAGTGCTCTGGATGTTGTGGAATATCAAGGGAAATGTAAAAACCACCACACCTATTACCAGCATGTACAAAAAATCCCCCAGGATTGTTACCCCGACAAACTTGTAGTCGCCCTCTATTCTTGTGTTGGTATACATACTGCAGCTGTTCCGGATGTCATCGTGAAATTCCCTGCGCTTCCTGCTGTTTATGTAAAGCTCCTTGAAGCCGTTTATCATATCATTTATATTTTTAAAAAACAGGTTTTGTACATCCCTGTTCCGCTCAAACACCTTTCCCGCCGACTGGCTTACAAGCATAAAGAGCCCCGACGCCAGTATCACTATTGCCACGGATAAAAGCGCTCCATAGCCGTTTAAAGTTCCCAGGTATATAAAGCAGATAACCATGGATATGCTTCCGGTCAGTATACTGACAAACATGTTTACAAAATCACTGACATTTTCAGGGTCGTTGTTTAAAGCCGCAAAGGTTTTCCCTTCCTCCATGGCTTCAAATTTATAATAGGGAGCGCCGAATATCTTATCTATTATTTTCATCCGCCGGTCATAGATCATTTTGTTTGTCAGGTTGATCAGCTTTTTCCTTGTGAAGAAGGCCGCCGTTGTATACAGTAAAAATCCCAGAATAAAATATATGTACAATCCCGTTTCAATTCCGGCTCGCCTGCTTAAATCGCCCATAGTCCTGTTTAAGGCCTCATTTATTATAAAGACCATGAGAGAGTTTCCAAAGCTGCTGAAGATACTCATGATAATTATAAGGAAATATGGGCTGTCAACAGGCTTTGTAAAATAGAAAGACAGCAGAAAGTACAGGTAAAGGACCGGCATCAGGACCGCCAGCGCGATGACGGCTTTTATAACCGAGTCGGGTCCTATTTCCCAGATCATGGTCCAGTTATAACCATTGAATAATATCCTGGGTATTTCATACAGGCATATGCCTATGGCTGCTAAAACAACCATGGATATCGCCAGAACAAACAGACCTTTCAGCCCGCCGCCGTTGAATTTCCGCTCTTTTTTACGAATTTCGCGTATTATGGCGGCAATAAAATACAATGTTACCGCAATGACTGCCCCGCAGACAGAAATAACAATAAATGACAATCCACTGTCAAACATATATGCCCATCCATCCCTTCCACTGGTTTATATTTGTTCATTCCTGCAGTACTTGTCCCGCTCCCGTCACAGCCTTGTATTCTTCAGTCAATGTATGGTTTATAATGTCCGCGATATCTTTAACGCAGCTGTTAATGAAAAAGTGGCCGCCTTCAAATTCATATATCTCACAGTTTCCAGCGGTATGCTGCCTCCAGCCTGCAATATCCTCATGGACCGCAATGCTGTCAGCCTTTCCCGACAGTACTGTAATGTCTGTTTTCAATTTTTCACCTTTTTCAGCATATCTGTATGTCTCCACTATTTTGAAATCCGATTTTAAGAGGGGAATAAAAAACCCGCTCAGTTCTTCGTTTTCAAATACCTCGCTGTCCGTCCCGCCCATTTTAAGTATTTCTTCTTTAAACTGACCGTCAGGCAGCACATGGAGAATTTTTGACTTTTCCGCTATGCAGGGGGCGCATCTTCCTGAGAAGAAAGCGTGTATGGGGCTTTTCTTGCCCATTTGCTCCAGCCTGTAAATTGTCTCGAATGCCAGCAGGCTTCCCATACTGTGGCCGAACAGGGCGTATGGCCCTCCGTCAGTCTCAGGCCCGATTATACTGCATATATCCTCCACCGCTTCCTTAAGGTCATTGTATAAGGGCGTCCTTATGCGCTTTCCCCTTCCGGCCAGCTCCACGGGATACAGGGCTATATGTCCGTTTAAAAAGCCTCTCCATTTATAATATATTGCTGCCGAACCGCCGGCGTAAGGCAGGCAAAAAAGCTTTATCCTCTCCAAATGAAATCACCCCTTACAGCTTGCATGCTATTTGTATGCAGCTTATTTGGCACAGCTGTGAAATCAGACTGTCCACCCTGTCCCTGAATATGAAATATTAAAATGGATCCCTTCGAAATTTTTCAGAAAAGGCTTGTGTTTTTATTTTTTTCAAGCCGGGAAGTATCAGGTTCTCAATAGGACTCGTACAGCGGAAAATAGTACCTGTCGCTGGTATCGGTTTTCCACTTGCTCATTATGAAGGCGTAATCCCCTTGATACCGGCTGTCCCAATTTATTGAGTCCAGAAAACAGTACAGGCGTTCATCGAGCTGGGCTTGTTCTATGCTTTTACGGGTCCCCAGGACATTTCCGGCCTGGTAGAGCCTGTCATGGCTGAATAGGTCATCCTCCCCGTGATTGAAGGTCTCCATGTCCAATATTGAAAACCCGCTTTTTTCAAATAGAAGTTTTAATTCGTTGACAGAATATTCTTTTACATGCCCTATTTCGAGGTCCGTTATGCAGTATGGCGGCCAAAAATACGGGCTTTCCATATTCAGCATCCTTTTTAAGGCTTTTAATGAATTGATATTTGGCGTGGATAGAAAGAACAGTCCATCCGGCTTTTTCAACACTCTTTTAGCTTCGAGCATCAAATGCATGGGATCGGTGTAGAGATGTTCCAAAACTTCAAAGCATGTAACAACGTCAATTGAATTGTCTTCAAAAGGCAGCCTTTCCTTGTCCAGGTCACATTTCTGAAGTCTTACGATATTTTCCTGACTGATATTTTCACTTTCAATGCCGCAGTTTTCCCGGGTACAGGCATGTCCGTCTTCCGTAAAAATTATATCATAGGAACTTTTGGATACGGCATGGGCTTCGATATCTTCGATAAAATTTTTTGCAATATAGGGAAATATCCCGTCACTGCCCAGGTCCAGTATCCTGTCGTTTGGCTTTATGTAAGGCAATATCCGTTCCGATACATGAGCAAGTCTTTTCAGGTGATGCTTTTTCAGATAATATGCTTCCAAAGCCACTTCAAAATCATTCTTTTCGTCGGAACTCAATCTACCGCAAATAAACTCATATATCTCGTTCCCAAGAATTTTTACCATTCGTAAGACTCCCTTCCAAACACAACAATTAACCGCCTTACATTTAAAAATGCTGTAAGCATTTATTGTAATATGTTGTATAATTGTTTTTTATTTTTATTTCTTACATATAATGGTAACACTTTAAAGAACAAAAATCAATAAAACAAAGCATAAAAAAGTATAATTTTCAAAAAAATCCCATAAAATGCCCGGAATTTGTTATCTTTTTATGTGCTTGCCTTTCTATTTTATAGGTTCTCACTCCTTCCTTTTGATTATTTGCATTTGCACTTGACAATTAAATATACTACATATATGATATATGTAGTATATTTAATTAGGACGGTGATTTTATCAGCTATTCAACTTCCTTTACACAGGGAATAACACTTCTTTTATTTATTCATTCGCTTAGCGAAAATCAAAATCTGCATGCAATATCAGCTAAGCTATTGTCAGAATATTCAGGTATACCGCTCCCTACGACCAATAAAACGTTAAAAAGCTTAAATGCTGCAAAACTAATTGCCTCAAAAGAGGGGGCAAACGGCGGGAATCTTCTGTTAAAACCTATTTCCCAGATCACACTTTTGGATATATTCATGGCAATAGAGCAGGATGCACCCTTGTTCAAAATGCATACGGCCATTCCTTGCGATCATCCTTATATTGACAATCTAAAAGGCAGGGTATCAACGTGCCTTACCAAAGCAGGCGACGCTATGAAAGCATCTCTGAGTGAGGTTACACTCGACAACATACTAAAAGGGGATTTGAATAACGAGTAATAGGAGGACTTAATTATGAAAAAGGTTGTTGCGATTAATGGCAGCCCGCGCAAAAATGCCAATACCGCCACTTTACTGCAAAAAGTGCTGGCTGGGGCAGCGTCTGCCGGGGCAGAAACCGAGATGATAAATTTGATCGACCTAAAATATCAAGGCTGTATTAGCTGCTTTGCATGTAAGCTGAAAGACACAAAATTTATTGGTGCTTGTGCTGTTAGGGATGATTTATCGCCTGTACTGGAAAAAGCAATGGAAGCTGATGCCTTGGTTCTGGGTTCTCCCATCTATCTTGGGGATGTGACCGGTATGATGCGCTCATTCATTGAACGATTTGGGTTTATGAATACTTCATACAGCAATAAAGACAGATGGCATACATCTACAAAAAAGAATGGTGCCTTTGTCTACACCATGAACGTTACAAAGGCTTTTTCTAAACTATTTACTTATACTTATATGTTTAATACAGGTATCCTGAAGAAATTTGGCGGCTACACTAAGCAGCTTTTTTGTACAAACACCTACCAATTTAATGATTATGCACGCTACGATGTTTTAAATTTTGATGAAAACAAAAAGAAAAAAGCAAGAGATAATGTATTCCCCAAGGATTGTGAGAAAGCATATAACATTGGTATCAATTTAGTACGTTTGTAATATAAGAATAAGGAGGGCATAAATTTATGCTGAATTCTGATTTGTACCCACACATTTTTAAACGCAAGTCCATTCGCAAATATGCAAACACTCCCCTGTCAGTGGAGCAGGTTGACGCGGCGCAGGAGGTGCTCGACAGTCTTGTTCCGTTATTTCCGGACGAAAAATACAAGCTGGAGTTCAGTCCGGAAAAATGGCGGGTGTACGCCTATTGTGAGAACACTGTCACCGGCAATGCCAACATAGGCTTTTTGCTGCAGCAGCTGGACCTCGCCCTGCATGGACTGGGGCTTGGCCGTCTTTGGTTTGGCATGGGCAAGGAACCGAAAGATATAAAGACTGAGCCGCCGCTGAGTTACGCCATCTGCCTCAAAATCGGGAATCCCGCCGAGACGCTCTCACGGGAAAGCGCGGCGGAATTTGACCGCAAGCCCATCGGCGAAGTGATTACCGACTCCGATTTACAGCCGGTGTTGGAGGCGGTGCGCCTTGCCCCCAGCGCGGGCAATTCCCAGCCGTGGTGGTTTAAGCTGGATGGCGATGCCATCCGTGTATACCGGAAGAAGCCTGGGTTTATTAAAGCCGCTATAATGGGGCGTATGAATCAGGGGGATATGGGCATCGCGCTCTGCCACGCCGTCCTCGCGCTGGAGCATGCAGGATACACAGTCAGGGGAATTTCTGCGAACGCGCCTGAAACCATACCTGACGGATATGAGTACACCGCCACCATTCAGATTTGACGGCTAACCCATGCGAATCCCGTAAGCCACTTTTCTGATCTGGATCTCCCTGGGAGCCGGATAAACGCCTGCTTCCCATTCCCTGCTTCAATAATGTCTAAAGGAAATTTTCATTTCCTTTAGACATTATTCGAGTATTGCTCCATTATCAAGCCACTCAACAAATTGTTTCTCCGTAATGATTTTTATGCCCAGCTCCTTGGCTTTTTTATTCTTGGAAGACCCTGACAGGTTGTCGTTATTTATCAGGTAGTTTGTCTTAGAGGTTACACTGCCGGTGACCTTTCCGCCTTTCTCCACTATTATGGACTTGAGCTCATCCCTGTTTTTAAACTGCTCCACAGAGCCTGTTATAACAAAACTGACATTGTCAAAAATCTGATCCGCCTCGTCGATCTTTATTTCTTCAAATTCAACTTCCTTGAGTAAATCATCAACTATCATATTTTTCTTTTCATCGCTGAAATATTTTACAAAGGCCTCCGCCATAATATCGCCGATACCCCCTATTTCAACAAGCTGGTCAAATTGTGCGCTGCGTACGGCCTCCCAGTTATACTTGAAATTTTTGCATATGAGCCTGGCGTTGGACAGCCCCACATTGGGTATGCCCAGGCTGTACAGCAGCCTTATTACGCTGGTCTTTCTGGCCCTGTTTATGGAAGCCACCAGCTTGTCAAAGGATTTCTGCCCCAGACCTTCCATTTCAATTATTTCGTCCTTGAATTTTTCAATGTGGAACAAATCGGCCAGCTCCTTTATCAGGCCCTTTGCTATTAGCTTTTCAATAGTTGCCTCCGACAGGCCTTCTATATTGATGGCGTCCCTGCTGACGAAATGGGTAAAGGATTTTATCTGCTTTGCCAGGCATTCGTCATTTACACAGTACAGAAATTTTATGCCGTTTTCCTGCCTGACCAGGGCTTCTCCCTGACAGACCGGACAGACATGCGGTATTTCAACCGCTCCGCTTCTGGTCAGGTTCTCCGATATCTGGGGAATGATCATATTGGCCTTGTATACCCCAATTGTATCCCCGATCCCCAGTTCAAGGCCTTCCATTATGCTTATATTGTGTATGCTTGCACGGCTCACCGTAGTGCCCTCAAGCTCCACAGGCTCAAATATGGCGATCGGATTTATCAGGCCGGTCCTGGAGGCGCTCCACTCAATTTCCAGAAGCTTTGTCTCCTTTATTTCATCACGCCATTTAAAGGCTATGGAATCTCTGGGAAATTTTGAGGTAGCCCCCAGGGATTCGCCGTAGGCAATGTTGTCAAATGCCAGCACCAATCCGTCGGAAGGAAAGTCATTGCCCTCAATATGATCGTAAAACCACTGTACGGTTTCTTCAATGTTTCCGCTGTTCACAGCTTTAAATTCCACCACATCAAAGCCCTGCTCCTTAAGCCAGTTCATCTGGGCGATCCTGGAATTGTTATACTCCGCATAATCGGCCTTTACCAGTGAAAATGCGAAGAAATGCACATTCCTTTCCGCGGTAATTTTGTTATTCAACTGGCGGACTGAGCCGCTGCACAGGTTTCTGGGATTTTTGTATTTGGCGTCCACATCTTCTATCTCATCATTGATTTTAATAAAATCCGAGTAGCGTATAATCGCCTCTCCTCTTAAAATCAGGC
>JAEWSZ010000140.1 GCA_023397905.1 Bacillota bacterium
GCTTTATACACTGCGGTAGGCAGATTTCAACGAAAGAAAAATAAAGACGGCCAGCAGTATCCGGTCGTCATTGTAAACGGAGAGGAACACATGGTGGACATTCCCGAAATGATCCTCTGGACCTGTCTGAACTGGCGGATACTAACTATATCCCAGATTGATGAGCTATATGTACAAAAGCTGCGAGAGGTCAAGGGAACAGAATATGCTCCCTGCGAAAATTATGTCAAACGCCTGATTCAACGCGGTTTGATTGTATCCGGAGTCGGCAACACCGGCGCTGAAACCTTATATGATCTTTTATGCAATCTCTATATCGTCCCCGCCGATAGCGGCCTATTCACAAAAATAGCTGCTTTTTTAAAATTCACTTTGCGTGATGGCGTGCCGTTTTATCAAGCAAAAGCTGTATTTCATATTGAAAAGCTTTCCGGTGATGAAAAACGGATTATGGATCTTGCCAAGCAAGCCCAACTATCAACGGCCGAAATTATAAAATGTGTGGAAACGGGCGTTTATGATTTATCCAGCGAAGAAAAAATCATGAATGCTCTTTACGACGACGACTTCACGACCAGCGACAATATCGGGTATTATGCGGAACTATCCAGCAAGCAGCGTCCGGTACTGGTAGCTGTGTCCAATCTTTATCTTCGCAAGCTTATTATATTTGAAAGGATCTGATATGATAGAATGAATGTACTGAAAACCTGTCCTAAGGTGCTGTTTCAGAAAATGCTGCTCACGGCGATGATTGGCATTGGATGCCTTATCGTTGGAGTGGCGTATTACCTTTTCTCGAAAGATGGAATGACGCTTGTTCTGAGTTGCCTGATATTAATATTCAGCCTGATCCGAAGTATTGGGCTCTATCAGATTATCTCAAAACAGGAATATGAAATAATCGAAGGTACATGTATTGGTGTAACTACAAAATCGTTCAGAAAACATTTCACGGTAAGGATTATGGACGACGCCGGCATTGAGAGTACCCTGCGTCTGGGAAAACAAGCAAAGATCAAGGTCGGCTTTCGATACTGCTTTTATTTTAATCAACGAGGACGCTTATCCATAGGCAGTGAGTATTTTGACACCGCCCTGTCCTCTAATCAATTTTTAGGATGTGAAGAACTTGGTGAGTTTGATAAGCAAAAAAGTAAATCCAACGAACCCGGCTCTGAAAACAAATAAAGATAATATCTATATATAGTATAAATAAACTTGACAAACACAATATATAGTGATATACTTCATTATGTAATTGATAGTTGTGCGTTTACCCTATGGGGTTTGTGAAATCATCACATTGCACATGTTGTTAAGTTTGTATGCAAGTGCCAGTAATATAACTGTGCCCTTTTCAATAAGGGGCGGTTGATTACTGGCACTTTTTATATATAGATATTCTGGCCGTATGGCAGAAAGGAGCGTTATGTCGCAATTATTCACCGTCGGGCGTGTTACAGCGGATTTGGAGCTGCAAACAAGCACGAATAGGAACAACTATGTCCGGTTTGGCCTGGCAGAGACCATTGGGTATGGAGAATTTGCAAGATCCCAATATCTGCAGGTATGGGCATGGGGTGATGATGCAAAGTACTTAATCAAAGGTAAAGTAAAAAGAGGCAGTCTGATTTGGGTGACCGGTTCGCTTGAGCTTGAGGAGTTCACAAAGCAGGACGGCATCACAACAGACAAAAGGCTCAAACTAACATTGGACAACTGGGGTTACATTCCTGTCGGCAAGCCGAAACAAGGCGACGCCCTCCCCACTCCCGATGATGAGCCTAAAATCGACCAACCGTCAGATCTTCCTTCAGATGGAGAAATCGACGGCGACAGAGAACAATTACCGGATTGATGATTCATCAGCCCGGCGCCATAAAGAGGGACCGTTAGTGTTCTTTCAGAAAGATTTCTGAAGACGCTATCGGTCCCTCTTTTTTTTGTTCTCTACATTTTTAAGAGAGGATGATAAAAAAATGAAACGTAAAGACCTATTTAGCGCAGGGATTTCATTCCTGGTTGTCACAATTCTCGCGGTCACAGCCTTTATCAGAGGCCCAAAGCAGATTTGGTTTTATGCTGCGGCTTTTATCCTATGGGGCCTCTATATGATAACGGCCCTGCTTCTTTCAAGAAAAGAACGCATAAAGGCAAGATTTCAACGGTACCGGCTAAGAAAGCAGCAGGCCAAAGAAAATAAACGGGCGGCAAACTATAAGACCAAAGTTTCCCGTGCACCTGAAGCGGATGAGGTATCCGTAGGAACGGTACTGCTCCGGCATGTCAATCATCGTATATCCGCTTATCTGAAATCAGCCTATCCGGAAGTTACATGGGAATGGGTTTCGGATCATCCCGAACAGCTTGTTGCAAAAGGCGGAACAGGAAGAATACAGCTATATGGAATTCCTGACTTCAATTACGCAGATGTCGTCTTCGACCAGCTTGCGCGGATCGACTGCGATATGATGCGGATTGTTCCGCTCGCTGAGTTGGATAAAACCGCCGGTACGCCTATAAAAGTGCGGACCGACCAGCCTATGGACCCGGAGATATGGTACAACATCCAAGGTAAAAATGTCTTGGAATCCTGTATCGCCGAACTGCATTCCCGTGGCTACGCCAGCCTGACGCTCAAGGAAAACGGTGAGATCCACATTCGACAGGCGGATGAGGATATCGTACATGACAAATTTAGAAATTTTCCAGCGAAAAACTATTGGCAAGGCCTTGTCAAAGTGCTCGAACATGAAAACCTTGCGGCCTCGGTTACGGATGACGGGATAAAAGTATCCTGGTAAAACCAGGTTCCAGAAAATCTTTATAGAAAGGAGAAGCTGAATGAAGGCAGGTATGACCATTGAAGAAATGATTTCCGAAATTCTGCGCCAAAGTAAAGCTAAGGCAGACTACGCCATTGATACAAGACGTTTGGAAATGGGTTGTTGTGAAAGCGGTATGGTAATGCGAATGCTGGATGACAACGCTTTTGATCTTGTTGAGCCTTTGGACATTAACCAGATTACTCACCGGCAGATAGGTTACCGACTGAACATCCCCGTGAAATATTACGACAGGATGCTTTGTGAAAACCCCGATTTGCTGGCACATAACGTCAATTCGTGGTTCCAGCGTGAGCCGGCCCAGAGAATGCTAAGGACGCTTGACGGCACAGTCCGGGCGTTTCTAAGCAATCGGTACCGCCGTATCGACAACCTGGAAATCCTGCAGGCCGTACTCCCCATTATCGGTGAAATAAAGGATGCACGGTTTGAAAGCTGCCAGATAACGGAAACCAGAATGTACATCAAAGTGGTAAATCCCCGACTTGAAGCAGAAGTTTCCACCGGTGATATTGTCCAAGCCGGCATTATCATCAGCAATAGTGAAACCGGACAGGGACAGGTGTGTATCCAGCCCCTTGTTTTACGGTTGCTGTGCCTTAACGGCATGGTGGTGAATGACGCCAAGTTTGGGAAAAACCATTTGGGCCGTGTCAATGCAACGGACGAAAACTATCAGCTTTACAGTGACAAAACGTTGGCGGCTGAAGACTATACCTTTTTACGTAAAATACAGGATACCGTCCGTGCAGCCGTCGATGAAGCAAAGTTTCATCAGGTGGTGGGTATGATGCAGAACGCAACCCAGGCCCGAATCAACACCCGCGACATTCCGGCTGTTGTTAAGCTTGCCAGCAAGGAGTTCAAATTATACGACAACGAAATTGATGGTGTGCTCAATCACCTGATTGAGGGTCGGGACCTTACTTTGTACGGTCTTGCCAATGCGGTTACGCGCCAAAGCCAGGATGTGGAGAATTACGACCGAGCCACCAATCTGGAGAGCATCGGTTATGACATGCTGACCATGCCCCGGCAGCAGTGGAACCGCCTGAATCAGGCTGTTATCCAGCAAGCCGCATAGCTGCTCTATAAAAAGGGGCGGCTACGGTGCCAAACATTATTCGTTCATTCAGAAAGGACGTGGTGCAGTGTCAACAAGAAATGATAAGGAAAACATCAGCTCCCATATGATGCAGTGGGCTCTTGACCATCCCCAGGAATGGGAAATTGTCATTGGGTTGAAAAGAGCCGATCCGCAAAGAAACCTGGAGATTCAACAAATGCTGAAACAGGCTGGATTTACTGAACTTTCAGAAATGATTTCCATCAGGATATACCGACTGCTGAGCGGCGAAGAGCAACAATAAAAGCTCTCCAATCCCCTATTCCACTGAAAGGATATGGCAGTACGGTTCCATGTGCCGATACCGGCATAAAACAAATACAAACTTAGGAGGATTTTACTATGTACACAAACACCGAAAATGCTTTAACCGAAAGCGACAAAATTTTCCGTTTACCTGACGTGACAGACGGGATGGATTTTTCAAACGAAGACTTGGCCGAGGATATGGCCGGCCTTCAGCTCAACTTCCAGCGCGTAAAGATTCCGGGTGGCGGCTCCCTTCAATTTGAGCTGCCCGGTGATGACCCGGAAAATCCCGACTATGCAAAAACAATTGAGGGCGTGATCCTCTACAATCACGCTTCAGGTGCATATTGGCCTGAAGGCAGCGAATACGATGACGATACTACACCGTTGTGCGCTTCCAATGACGGCAAGCTTGGTGTCGGCAGTCCCGGTGGGATCTGCGCTGACTGCCAGCTTAATACCTGGGGCAGCGCACCGAACGGTAAGGGCAAGGCCTGCAAAAATATGAGGATACTCTACGTGCTGCGTGATGGAGAATACATGCCTCTCCAGTTGACTCTGCCACCGACCAGCATCCGGCCGTTTTCTGATTTTTATAATTCCGCTTTTGCTTCGCGCCGCCGCGGTACTTGCGGCAGTGTCGTGCAGATTGCATTAAAACGCGCCAGTAACGGTAAGGACGATTACAGCATTGCAACTTTTAAAAGGCTCTATGACTTTACCGGAGAACAGCTTGCCCAGATCAAGGCATACGCTGACAACTTCAAGCTGCAAATCAAAGCCATGCTTGAACAGCGTACTGCCGAGGCATTAAACAGACCGGACAGTGTAATGGATGATCTTCCCGATTATGACACTGTATTCGGCGGTGGAGACGATCATTTCTCCATTTCAAGCCAGGATACTGATATAGACGGGGACAGAGAAGCTCTTCCGGCCTAAAAAGGTTCACTTTATACGGATTCTACCGTATGATACACGATTTCAAAGGATACTGCCAAGCGTCAACTTTGGCAGTATCCTTATTTTTTTTATAAAGGAGGATAGACAAATGAATGAAATTCCGTTAACACTTGAACAACAGCGGTTCGCTGCGGAACACCATGGTTTAGTTTTTTCATTTCTCAGATCACGGGAACTGGAGGAAAGTGATTTTTACGATGTTGTTATCTTCGGTTATTTGAAGGCAGTAAAAGAATACTTAACAAAGCCTCATATAAGCCGAAGGTATGAATTTAGCACTATCGCCTACACCAAAATGGCTGATTCAATTTATAAACACTATGAGAAACAAAATCGTCAGAAGAGAAATGCCTATACGATCAGCCTGGAGGCCGTCGTCTACGGCAATGACGAGGCTTTATCCCTACACGAAGTGCTTTCCGCTCCCAATCCGAAGATGATGGATCTGGAAACAGAGCTTCTCATGCTCGAACTCGCTTCCAGAGTATCCAAACGGGAAATGGAGATCATCCGCATGAAAACAGACGGCTATGGTGTTAGGGATATCGCCCGGAATAAGAACATGTCCATGAAAGGTGTCAGAGAATTGCTGGCAGACATTCAAGACGCTGTGTTTGCGGTGTGCAGCAAATAAGGAGGTTTCTATGGTGAATGTTAAGAAGAAAGTCGTTTTTCTCAATGGCTCAGTACAATTACCTTTAAAAACTGGGGCGAGAGCAACCGTCTACCACCATGGAGAAATCATTCAAACGTCGATTGTCACAGCTATCAAGCAGGTCGCTGAAAATTTTATTATCTTTGAAACGCAGAGCTCTACTTATTGTGTTGCCCTGTCGATTACGCCGGACCCTGCCTCTATGGCAATCAGCGCAGCTGTGGCATAAAGAAAGGATGGAATTACATGCAAAAACAATACTACGACGACAATGGCTCGTTAGTCTTTGTGTCATCGGGCATCAGCGGCGGTTCTCAATGGATGACGGTACGGCAGAAAAAGCCGATGTCCGGAAC
>JAEWSZ010000176.1 GCA_023397905.1 Bacillota bacterium
GGACAGCTTCATCCGAAACACCGGAAGACGGGATTATCACCCGGAGTTTTTTAACATCCGGATTTTGCTTAAGGTATGCTTGCTGTAAAATGAGCTTATCGCTTTCATTATCCAAACTGCCCAGCCCGTCTGCAAATAATTGTCCGGCTCTGAGCATTCCCTGCATCCAGACATCTGCACTCTGGGACAGTTGATCTGTCTGAGCCCTCAAATTCAACACGTTACTGTTGTATACCTCTGTATACATTTTATATATCATGGTGCCGAAACTGCAAACCGAGGTCAGAATCAGCAAAGAGAAAAGGATGACGAGTGATTTTATTTTTAAATTCATATTAGATTTTTTGTACTCCCTTCCATACACTTTTTTATCTGACAGCTACTGTTTAGTGATGTTTTGTGCCATAATAGCCTTAACCACCGTACCCTCGCCGATTTTTGAATCTATTTGGATACCGTACTGTTCTCCGTAATATAATTTGATTCTCTGGTCTACATTTTTAACTCCCACGCCTCCCAGCTTGATATTCTTTTCCTCTTTCTGATCCAGCTTCTTAATATCAAAGCCTTTTCCGTTATCTTTCACCGTGATTATTAATTGATTTTCTATCAATTGAGCATTGATCTCAATAAAACCCGGGTGGTCTAAATCCCTGATACCATGATAAAGTGCATTTTCCACTAAAGGCTGAATAATAATCTTGGGTATTTTCAGTTGCCGGACTTCTTCCTCGCAATATATATCATAATTTAATTGTTCCGTGTAACGTTCCTTTTGTATAAACAGGTATTGCCTGACATGCTCCAGCTCATTTTCAACAGTCGTCAATTCATTTCCGCCGCTCAGGGACAATCTGAAAAATTGCGCTAAGGCTTTTGTGATTTCAATGACCTTCCGGCTGTTGTTAAATTCGGCCATCCACACAATCGTATCCAGAGTATTGTACAGGAAATGTGGGTTAATCTGGCCGTGCAGGGCTTTAATTTCATAAGCGCGCAGATTTTTTTCGTTTTTCTGGATCTCCTCCATAAGCTTATGAATCCTTCTTATCATTGTATTAAAATGCTCTCCCAGGCTTTTTAATTCAATATAATCCATATCCTTGACGGAAACTTCCCTGAGCCCGTTTTCAATATCTGTCATAGCTTTTTCCAACTCTAAAACAGGCGTTGTGACATTTCTTGCAAGGTATATACTGATAATGCCCATCATCAGGGCCGAAACCAGACCCAGCACTGAAAAAACAGTTAATAATTTATCGCGGATAATTTCAAGACCGTCCAGAGAGGCAATTCCAACCAATGTCCAATTGGCGTTTTTAAGGTGATAAGCATATATTAAGCTGCCTCTTTTTTGAGAATAACCCAGGTTTGCCTTTAACTCCAGCAATTGTTCAATTTTGGCTGCATCTTTGAAATAAGACGGATCTTTATGATAGACCACCTTATTTTCATCATTGATAATAAAGGCAAATCCTTCTTTTCCCAGATCCAAATCACTTAAATAATCTTCTATGGCGTTATACTCCACATCCACCAGCAAAACGCCTATATTTTGTCCTTCATTATTTTTAATTTCTCTGCTGATAGAAATTACCCAGCTGTTTTTGTCCATAGAAAATTTCTGCATTCTCGCGGAAGTCAAAACAGGCATGCTCCCGCTGTTAATAGCCGCCGCATACCAGTCCTCCTTCATCATGTCTTTAGACATTGACATGTTGAGTCCTATTTCATTAGAAATGAGGCGGCCGTCTTTACTGACCATAATAATTGACTTTATGAACGGGTCTGTTTTCATAGCCGTCCGGATCAATGTGTGTCCGTCTTCTATAAAGGAAGACCTGTCCGCTTTAGGGTTTGAAAAGTATTTTTTTAATCCGGGATTTTCAGCTATTAGACTTGAAACAGCTTTCAGTCGGTCAATATAGAGCTCTAAATAGTTACCGCTCTTATCAACTGCGGTCTGCGTGGATTTAAGCGTCTCATCCAGTTCAATTTTAGAGATGACATTAAATAAAATAAGGCCGATGACCACCAGTGTCCCCATACCGGCCAAAAGGTAATACCGGGTCATCTGAGTCCGGATTTTTTTAGGTGTTTTCACATTTCTCCACCTCTTTCCCGGTATTGATTCGGCGAACAGTTATAGGCCTTTTTAAAAGCCGTACTGAAATAATTCGGGTCTTCAAAACCTATCTTCAGAGCAATCTCATATATTTTCATATCAGAGCTCAAAAGCATAATTTTAGCCTGATCCAACCGCAGCTGCTTTAAATAATCCTGAAAAGACCTGCCAAACAGACTTTTAAAAAGCCCGCTTAAATATCCGGGACTGAGCGCCATCTCATCTGCCAGAAAACTCAGGGAAAATTGATTATTGCCTAATTGCCGTTCAATGATTGCCTGTATTTGCTGCTTATATCCGTAATTAGAAGCACCCGAATTGGATATCAGTTCCTGAACGACTTCCTTTATTTTGGAGTGTTCATGACCTTCCTTCACCTTTTCCAGAAGCTTGGCCAGCACTTGTTCAATGTCTATTCTGGAAACGGGTTTTAAAACGTAATCGTCTACCCCCATCTTAAGCGCTGTCACCGCATAATCAAAATAATCATAACCTGTAATCATTGCAATTTTTACATCCGGTTTGATCTGCTTCGCTTTCTTTGAAAATTCCAGGCCGTTCATTTTGGGCATATTGATATCCGCCAGAACCAGATCCGGTAAGCATACCTGAAATAAATCCAGGGCCTCCACACCGTTTTTGGCCTCATAGACTTCCGATATATTCAGTTTTTCAAAGTCAACAAAAGACTTGATTCCTTGGATAATCAGCGGCTCATCATCCACCAGCAATAATTTGTACATGCGTTTCCCCCTGGCATAAATAAATCTGTATTGCAGGCTTGCCATTTAAAGCAACCCTTTGGAAATCCGGGCTTTTCCCGTTTCTTATTGAATATAGCTGAGTAAAAAGCCATACCCTTCCTGTTCCATTTCACTTTCCGGGATAAATCGGATAGAAGCACTGTTAATACAGTATCTCAAGCCGCCTTTATCTTTTGGCCCGTCTTCAAATACATGGCCGAGATGGCTGTTTCCCGAGCTGCTTCTGACCTCTGTCCGCACCATGTTATAACTGTCGTCTTCGTTATAAATAACGACATCCGGCTGTATAGGTTTTGTAAAGCTTGGCCAGCCGCAGCCTGATTCATATTTGTCCGTCGAAGCAAACAACGGCTCACCTGTTGCCACATCCACATAAATACCTGGTTCAAAGTTATCCCAATATTCGTTGGAAAAAGCAAATTCCGTCTCTCCGTTCTGAGTTACCTGGTATTGGAGAGGTGTCAACCGCTCCTTAAGCTCTTCATCACCCGGTTTTTTATAAAGCGACGGATCTATTTTATTTGATGTATTCTGATCTCCTAAATTGTCAAAATCAATATGGCAGTAACCGTTCGGATTTTTTTCCAGATAATCCTGATGGTATTCTTCCGCCAGTGTGAAGTTCTTTAAATTTTCAGCCTCTGTTACAATAGGTGCGTCATATTTTTTTTGCTGCTCCTCCATAACTTTCTGTATAACCGGCAAATCATTTTTATCCACATAATAAATGCCTGTCCGGTATTGTTCACCCTGGTCGTTTCCCTGCCTGTTCAATGATGTCGGGTCAATAATTTTAAAATAATAGTCCAGCAACTTTTCCAGGCTGATACGTTCCGGATCATATAAAACATGCACTGTTTCGGCATGGCCCGTATGTTCATAGCTTACTTCTTCATAGGTGGGATTTTCAGTATTGCCGTTGGCATAACCGCTGGTCACATCATAAACGCCGTATATACGCGCAATATACGCTTCCACTCCCCAGAAACAGCCCCCCGCCAAATAGATTTCCTTTAATTTACTTTTATCGTAATTGACATTCACATTGGGGTTAGCCGGAAAATTGCTCTGCTGCGTGTCCATGATTGTATTTATACCCCCGCCGGCACTTTTTGAATCTCCTCTATTCATTATGCCTGATGTTTTGAATGCGGTAAACACAACGACCAGAATAATTAATATAATAATGCCCATTTTTTTCATTAAATTATCTCCTTTCATTGGATGTTTTCAAATGTCTGCTGAATCACATCATTATTGGCATGCCCCGGCGAAACTTTGGCTAAATCGCCCTCCGAGCCGATATACACAGATGTAGGATACCCTCTCACACCAAATGCCTGGGCGATTTTACCATCTTCGTCCAATAAAACGGTCAGATGATCGCCTTCTTCAACACCATTAAACCATTTGATAAAACTGTCTGAATCTTTTTCCCCTTTATAATTGGGTGTAACAATGGTCAAAACTTTAAAATCATTTTTCCCCTGGGATAAATCATTGATTTCATCCAATCCTGCCAGACAGATGGGACACCAGGATGCCCAGAACTTAATATACACTTTTTCTCCTTTATAATCTGCCAATTGATGCAGCTCACCTTTGGTATCATACAAACTGAAATCATTTGCTTTTTTTGAATCGTCATCAGATATAGTTTGCCCTTGAGCCGTTAAATCCGTTTGCACCCTTTGCGGCTGTATCTGGCATGAAACCAAAATAGCCGCTATAATTATGATTGCACCTGTTACAGTAATTTTGACTTTCATAAAAAGTACCATTGCCTTTCTGGCTCACAAAATAATTTAATGATATTAATCCACGCACATACCGTGAGCCGGATAAGGCGTGAATGGCACTTTAGTTGGAAACCCAAGCAACCAATGCATTTATTTGATCCGTCATCAATAAGACACCCATCAGAATAACGATTACACCGCCAACCTTTTGCAAGGCCGGCGTATATTTCCTGATTTGCTTGAAAAACTTTAACAACCATTGTGAAAAAACAGTAAACAGAATAAACGGCACCATTAAACCCAGGATGTAAATAAACATGAGCCAAACACCATAATTACCGTTTCCCCTATCCGCAATCAATCCTAATACGGCTCCGAGTATGGGGCCAATGCAGGGTGTCCAGCCAAAGCTGAATGTAAACCCCAGCAAAAAAACATGTGCTAAATTCATTTCAGAAGGCTGTTTTACATGCAGCTTTTTTTCACGATCCAATAATTTTATCTGAAACAATCCCACCTGATGCAGCCCCAGCAAAATGATGATCAAGCCGCATATAACTAAAAAGCCTTTTTGATTAATAATGCCCCCCAATTTTCCTGCGCCAAAACCAAGAATAATAAAGGTGACAGATACACCCGCAACAAAAACAATGGTTTTTAAGACAGGCATCCACCTTGATAAAGTTTTTCGATTTAAGTATTTAAAACCTTTTTCAGGCACATCTTCGGTTAAAACAGATAAATAGACAGGCAGCACCGGCAATATGCAAGGTGCGAAAAACGAAAGTAATCCGGCTGCAAAAACCGTTATAATATCAATCGTACCGTTCATTGCCTCACACTTCCTTTTCTGTTTGATGGTTATATTGTACCGAAGCCGGTAAGCCATTTGAATAGAACCGTATCCTGTAAATCTTTGATTTCATCATATAATAAAGATTGTTTTTTCCAGCGCCCTTTGTTTCCCGCTACGCAACCGTCAAATAAAACAGCGCATATTAAAAGCCGGAAAGTTGATATGCAATAATCACTTTCCGGCTTTAATGCAGAACGCCTGCGGGCCCGGATTAAAAATGCGGACCCCCTATTTCGATGATATGATTGTCAGGATCATATATCCGAAATATTTTTTGCCAGGGTAATTCTATAATCCCGTGAATTATTTTCACTCCTTTTTGAAGAATCTTATTATATTCATCTTCAATATCCTCTGTTTCAAAATAAATATCTATATTGTTATTCCCTTGCTTTCCGTCATGAATGAGCTTACTTATTATCTGCCCGGGCATAAGCTTGTCCGCCTGGTGTATTGAAAAGCGATCCTTAAAAATCACCATATTATCCCAATCATACAATATCTCCAGCCCTATAACATTAATATAAAATTCCTTTGATACTTTTATGTCTTCAACCAAAACTATTGTATCCACATGTTTCATTTCACCACACTCCATTAGCGGCATGGGCATATCTTGCCCATACCGGATTTTTAAACGTTCTAAAAATGTTGTTTTTCCGTTCCTTAAATTATTCAAATTAAATAAAGATAGCGAATCAACTTAACTTTCATGTTTATATTATATATGAGATACATAGTTCATAAATTAATAGTTTGGTTCATCAATTTCAAAAGCCTCCAAATCATCAAAATATGTGATAATTTTATTCACAAAATTTCTAACCCCTAAAATTTCTGTTTTTGTATGGCTGCCGATTATTAAATTAATCCCATGATATTCAGCATAATGTTGCAGATACATTCCATACTCACCTGTTATATATGTATCACATTTTTCAGATATAGCACTATCTAAACATTTTGTTTCATTTCCACCGCCAGTTGCTACTAATACTCTTGAACATAAGCTGTTATTATTTTTATAGCTACGCACATTTTCACATAAAATTTCTTCGCACATTCCTACTAAGTTATTGAAAGGTTGCTTTTTTATAACACCAGCTACTCCTACTAAATGTCCAAAGTAAGGTAAAGTGAATTTCTTATTCTCCATTCCTAATGCGTTTGCTAAGCTTGAAGAAGTACCAAATTCAGCAGCATCTAATGGCGTATGAAAAAAGCAATGATTGATTTTATTATTTTCTAACAATTTATTGCAATATACTTTTTGCTCATTCATAAAAGGCCATGCATCGTGATGTGTTAATAATATACCAGCATTATTTTCAATCGCTTTTGTAATAGTATAAGGCGTTAAATTAGTAGAATAAAAAATTCTACTAATTTCATTATCAAAGTTAAATTTAAAACCATTTTCCCATATGTCATCTGTTAAAGCGTTTTCGGGAAACATTTTAATTATTGTATTCTTAATATCAAATAATTTTGCCATGATTTACTCCTTCATGTGATTGTGAACCGCCATCTTCCCGACGGCAGCATCCCCGATTATAAATACCATTTTCATAAAACACTTCCACTCTCTGTCTGATCAATTCAGCATCACATATTTTTTCAAGCGGACAAGGTTTAGCATGCCTTGAGCGGTCAAAACTGGTATCAAGTAAGGGCTAAGATATTATTGCTAAACAAGAGATTATAAGCTCACTTGTTTGTCCTGTGTTGTTGGGAGTCTGACAGCAAATTGTATACATTATATGGATAATAGAAAGTTATTTTATTGTTTTTTATAAATATCATTTTTGAATTAGATCTCGTGATTCCTCCAATTTGTGTTTTAACTTTTCTAAGATAATGCGTTTTGTGGTTTTATTGCAGCTCAATGCATCAATATTTAACTTTTCTAAAATCACATTGATGTGGTCAATATCGTCCTTAAAAAAATCATTCAGATTAGAAAAGCTATATATCTCTTTTATCCCATCCAAAAACGAATAAATCTCTTTAACTGTAGATGTACTAAGTTTATCTATAAGCTTTTCAGGGCTTACATAAAACAAAAATTTATGTCCAGCCATATAGCGGTCTCTGTTTTCAGTACAGCTTGACTTGAAGCAATCACCCCAGGATTTATCCAAATCTAAATTTTCATTTATTTTTTCTTTTTCTTCTCTGTCTTTTTTATGCAGCACATCAAAAAGAGGCTTCATAATTGAATTATACTCACTAATAAACTCCTGATTATCGCTTAACACTTCAAGATTCTCTGCTGCAAAGTCATCGCTTATTTCTTCCAAGTGTTGTTTCATATAATTAACAAAATCATCACACGATTTACAAAAATCGAACGGAGAAAATTTGGCCTGTCGAAGTTGCATGAGCAAAATTATCATATCTTTGAAGTATCTTGGGTGATACTTTTTCTCAGATAACTCTCTAATCATACTTTCTAAAAGACTACTAACTTCTTCATCTTCTAAATACCACCACGCATAGAGCTTATTATAACTTAGTGCATTTTCAGCCGCTTTATAAGCCTCTATTTCCTTTGCCTCTTTCATGATACCAAGAATTATTGACTTAACTTTGTCTGAATCCCAAAAGCGTGTGGTAAGATAAGTATCTATAAAACGATATCCAAAAACACGCTCTCCCCACACACCACCTTTTCCCATATAAACCATTCCAGTCTGTGAAGTTGAGTTAGCCCAAGAGTATAGTTGTTTACCAGTCTTTATTTGAATTGACACTTCGATAACATAACATAAAAGTTTTTTGTACTGTTCTACAAGAAACTGATTTGGTTCAAATTTAATTTGTGATACTTTAATAAATACCTTTTCATAAGCCATTAGTGCAAATATCAACGTTCTAATATTAGAGTGTTGTCGCTTCTCAAAAATGGTAAGAACTAAATCTTTATTAAGAATTAAATTTTCACTTGAGGGTTCGTCTTTTATATAATTACCTATGATTTCTTCATAAATATTATCAATGTTTGCTTTATAATTAATGGTTAGTCCAATCAGTTTTTCTTTTACTTTTTCATACAAAATATCTTCTGAAAAAAGTTTCTCCGTATACTCTTGTAATTCTTCCACTGACAATTGTCGAGGTAGTGTATCCTTGATACCTGCTTTTTTATCTTTTGACTCTTTAAGCTCTAAATTAGGGTTTAGAACAACAGAATATTTTTGAGGTAAATCACTAATTAGTTTAGGCTTTCCGATTTCTGCTTGATTCGCTACAATAATAATTTTTATCGAATTGTGTTCAACCAGGTTATTAATAAAACCAAGAAGTTGATTTGTATCAATTGAACAGCGTTCAAAATCATCGAAAATAATAACGGAATTTTTAATTTCTTTTATATCAGAAAGTTTTGGCAAATCATCTTTATCCAAATTAAAATACTTCATACCGGTAGCTATAAGTTTTGAAGCAAAATTGATTCCCTTTCCTATTTTTTGACCTGTGCCATTACCTAACTTCTTATCGAAGAACATTTCCAAAGTTGCTGCATAGATATCGTCTATTATTTGTGGAAAGCTCTCCATTCCGTACAGCGAAACATAAAGAACATTTCTATTACTTTCTGCACTGCTTCCAACCTTAGTTTTTAGCGACTCGATAAGTTTTTCTTGTACAAAATATGTTTTTCCGGAACCCCAATCACCATCTATTAGAACAGCTTGCTTATATCGGTCATCCGTAACATACTCAACTATTAGATCAATTATTTCTTCGTCTGTAAGATACATCTTTTAACCACTCCCACTTAATAATTATTTAAATACCTTGAATTTATAAACTTCCCATTATTGCTATAATGAAAACTTGTCAACTTGTCTCGTTTTGTGGATAGTTGGAATTTATTCAATTGGTAATAAAATGTATAAATATCACATATTTACTCTAGGAAGAGGCATTACTTTTCTTTACATCTTATTAAATAAATATCGCCAATGGTTTGCCTGGTAGTCCAATATGTACCTTTTAATTCCAATTCGTCATCACATACCAATCTGCAAGTCCCATATTGAACCGGATTATCTTTACTGTACTTACTTTTCGGATTTGTTATGTAGGTATAATACAGAACATACTCCCCATTTTCAAAAATGATATTGCTGACAATCGTGTTACTTGTTATTTCATCAGTAATAATTTTGATGCTTGTAGAAAGTAAGCTTTGGCTTATCTTTATTGTGGCTTCCTTTTTATCATGGGTACCATTATAGCTATATTCTATATATCCTGAATAGTCACCTTTGATTTTAGGAATTTTCTCAAGTGGGTTATACTGCCACAATAAGTGTTCATAAATTCCCATCAGCATTAGCGTAATGCCAATCGCCTCACCGATGCAACCATAATAATCGTAAAGTAATTTTGGCTTTGTTATTAAATACAAAATAATAAAAATTATTATTACTATCCAAAATCCTTTTTCTAAAAATTTCTTTGTGGTATTTCTCATATGTAACTCCTAAATATCATACTGATAAATGCTTTTTAGGTCTGTGATAAACGCTGTATAGTTTTCAACATCCAAAGAGTGTGGGCAAAGTTGCTTAATTCCATTTGCTTCTTTATATGAAGACACTGAACTCATGTGATCATAGAGATAATCGACAACATCGCCAAATATAAAGCGATAACTACTGTATTTCATAAATGTGCCATTAGGAATATTCCATAATAATGATTCTAATCCGAAAGACGAAATATTTTTTGCAGATGAGTAATTAAGGTCTTCCATCATATAGCGTATCTTTTTCACAATACGCACCATTTTTTTATAATAATAGTTCGTGTCATTATTTTTCCTTCTACCGTTTTCAATGTGCTGTTCCGGATAGTTTATTATACGAGATCCGTCATCCGCTTTAATTACAATACCTCCGATATAATTATTAGCATTATTATAGTACTCTTGGATATAATTCCTAAGCCGTTGGCAAGGAACAGTATCCGCATCTTTTCGATATGTATTTCCATTGACTTTTATAGATTTATTTTTTCTTTCAACGTCTTGTCCAAATTTATATTCAAGACAATCTTGTACCTCGTCCTTGAACGTTTTAGGGGCTGCAGAAACAACATAAAAGCCATAATTCACATCTGTAACACCGGATCTATATTCTGTTTGGAATACTTCTTCTTGGACAATAGCAATGTCTACATCACTTTGTGTACGAACATTTGTATTATTGGCATAAGAACCCTGAATAAAGATCTTTATTTGACGCGAACTGAGCAAATTACGCATTTGTATTGAATATGCGAACGTATCTTCGTATAGTTTAGTAATTGCTTTGTTGTCATCTGTAAAACCTAACCTTTTTAATGCATCTCTAACCATGCCAATAGCATTAAGGCACTGCTTATCTTCGGTGTCACTTAAAGGTGCAGCATAAAGTTTTAATTGATCTTCCGTAAATTTCAACTCGACTCCCCTCCTTGTTTCTTAATATCATAAAGAGCAATTCAAATTTTAGTACTTATTCTGAAAATGGAAAGTTCGAGTGCACATCAGCTTTCTCATTACAGACAAAATACCTACTTATCCGAGTTTCCCATTCTAGCCATTACTAGTTCCAAATACAGCGATTTCACTATTCCTTGATCTCCTTTATACCCTTCACATTCTTGCTCGTTACAACTTTTTTTCCTGTTGTTTCTTCAAGTTGCTTTCTGGCTGCATTTGCAACCTGACCGCCTTGTCGAGCTACTGTCTTATTTTCTTCAAAGGTTTCAGGCTCTTTTTGTTTGGAAATTTCGGTAGTTGAAGCTTCTGCGAGCATATTTAAAACTAATTCGAGATTGGTCATATTATCCCGTAAATTTTCTTTTTTTAAGCCTTTAAGCTTCTTATATTCTTTGGTAGTCAATCCTGCCCAGGATTTAGAAATCTCGTCCGTCAATATTGCATATTCGATACCTTTTTGAACCCCGCGTTTGCCCCACTCATCTGTCAGTTCTTTTCTAACTTCTATGGTTTTCAGTCTTTGGTCGATCCACTCCTTTGAATATCCCTTTTTGAGATATGTTTCAAGAGCACGTTCAATTGCAAGTTCAGGATCAGCTGTTTCGTCTATTCTTTCCCTGCCAACCTTTGCAAGCCATATTTTAAAAGGTGCTGCTTTGGGAGATGGGATTGACTGAATCAAACGCAGAAGTTGCTCAGTGTCGGCAACATCGGTCAACCGCATTTTTCCATCTTCGGCTTTCATTTTTAACTGTCCGATTTTTTCGGACAGTTGACTTCCCTCTGAATTAAGTTTAGCTTTCAGGTCGCTCCAATATTTCCGGGGACGATCAGTTCCAGTCAGCACTTCAATAACGTCAATGATAGAGAAAAACCATTTTTCTTGTTCTTCATCCCATAAAACACGAACTCTTTTGTCTTCAAACAGTTTAATTGCATTTCCCTTATCCATCAAATATACCCCGTATTCTTTTAAACTTCACCCTCTTAGCAGTCATTTATATAAAATTTCAAAAATATCGTTCTTTCTTTATAATAATATATTTATTCGATAAAAATTCCCATTTTCCTCCATACAATTATTAATATCTCCTGGGTTTGTTCATTCCTGCATAAAATACTTTCTATCGATTACCGCATAGCGGTTTAGTTTCTTTTCTACCTCAAGCAGTGTATTAATCAACCCCTCGTCCATATTGAAATGTAATGCTTTAAAGTACATGGCGCGGGTAAAATTTTTAGCATTGACACAATTCCGGTAAAGATTCATATCCTCAACGCCCGACGTGTAAGTCGACAAGTGCTCCAGCCATCTTGCGAAAATCTTACTGTTCATGATTTTGTTTTTATAAATCATCACAGCTGCCCTGGAAAGTCTCTCATCTTCCTCGTGTGAAAGCATTTGGCAGCCATTACATAAGATGATATCGATACAATCTAACAGGCTCTCCAGTTCATTTGTCCCGAGCTCCGCACAGTTTGCCAATGCCCCGATGACATCAGCCGTGTGCGCCCCGGCGTGGGCCCATCCATAACGTTCATGATATCCGCTGAAAACTGACTCGTAACGGCAATATTTATGGATTATATCTGTCAGATCATGTAATTCATCCGCTGAAAGGAACGGCTTACGCCGGTGATATTCAATAATTTGTCCTATAATAAGAGACGAAAATGTGCGCGTGTAAACATTGTCAGGTTTGTCCAGTCCTCTGAAAAGGCACTCCTCCGATGTCAGCCTCCTGAGCATTTGCAGCAATAAATCAGGATTGTATCGTGCATCATCCGCCAGCCATTCATAGAATGTATCACAGATAAGGCTATCGCGGAGTGACGGATCCAGATCGCCAATGTGATCTATCATTGCATTGTTTATATATTCAAAATCCATATTTTTTCCGATTTGGAAGTCATCTTTCCCGATCTTTTCCAATATCAGCTTAAGCTCTGCTCTATCCACTTTAAATGCCTCCTTGGGATAACGTAAAACAAAATGTGCCGCACTCCGATTTACGGGACTTGCACAGTCATTTGCTCCGGTGGGCCTCATCCGTATTTACAACTTTTTTATATTATCAACTATGATTGTGAAAGTTCAGGAAAGAAATACCGCACCGCTTTCGCATACGAATCCTGCGCAGAAAGACAAGTATCAGTAATGTACCCTTTTTCGGATTTATACTCCTTTAGACCGCGGTAATAAAACAGCTTATGCTCCTCCTCAATAATAAAAGGCATAATATCATGCTGCAGACATTCCTTGAACATGATGATTCGTCCGACCCGGCCGTTTCCATCCTGAAATGGATGTATACTTTCAAACCGGTGGTGAAACTCTATAACATTCTCAAGCGTGATACGATCTTTCGCATGATACTCGGCAAGCAACCTGTGCATTTCACCGGCAACCTTCAAAGGCGCCGCCGTTTTCATACCGCCCACCACATTGGCCCGTGCTTTATAATCACCGACGCAAAACCATTCCTTTCGCTCGTCAGATGTACCCCGCTTTAAGAACCTGTGGAATTCCTTGATCATATCCTCCGTTAATTTCTCGTCTGCATGGGTCAGCATATAATCAAAACATGCAAAATGATTCACGGTTTCTACAATGTCATCCACATCGGCAGTTTCCTCCGGCGCTGTATTGATTGTATTGGTTTCATAAATGTACCGGGTCTGATCTTCAGAAAGTCGGCTGCCTTCAATCCGGTTGGAGTTATATGCGAGTTTTATCTGCGTCTGATGATACAGACCGCCCTTGAACTTCATTTCTTTTTCTTCCTGCAAAAGCTCCAACAAACGTTGTTTCATAGGCAAACCTCCTTTTTATAGCTTTTATATATTATACCACATTTTAACATTATAATTATCTCATTTTTGTTTTCAGATATGCTCATGGCAGGCATTTCACAGGTTCATCCGCCAATTTCCCGCCGAAGTAAGGACAGACTATAAATTTTGCTGCTTTTCCTGAGAGGCCCTTTCAGGTCCTGATTTTTTAAGCATTATCAACCATGATCTTCCTCAACTTTATTTAACCAATTCTAAGTACTTATTGATAACCGATTCGGCCAGACATCTTGATGAGTCGATAATATTCAGTGTGTCCGGAGTCTTCCTTAAAACTACATTCAGATCGGTGCAGCCCACAATAATATTCTTAATGGCTTTACTTTTTACAGCTTCAATAAGCTCATCCCAAAGTTCAATATTCCTGGTGTCATCTTTGTTGTTTTTTATACTTTGGATAAGGAAATTTAGCTTTTGCTGCCAATTATTTTCAAAAATAAATTCATGTCCGCTGTTTATAATAGCCTTTTGGTAAATCTCAGAATCAAAGGTTGAACTTGTTGAAAATAAAGTTATCTTTTGCGGAGCCTCAGGCAAATGCTTTATAGTCTCATCTATAATGTTTAATAAGGGTATCTCTATGGATTTCTCCAATTCTCCGAAATATACATGGGCAGAATTGCATGGCATTGCTATAAAGTCGGCACCGGTTGATTCGAGTTTTTTTAATCCCTCGATTATCGTCTTTTTCATAAGCTCATGGTCCATAGGCCGGTCGATATAAAATGGCGTCGGCAAGGAATATATCATTATTTTGGGAAAGTCTTCATCATATTTGGCTCCATATTGAATCTGGCATTCATCGATAATTAAATCGATAAACGGCGAAGTTGACCTTGGTCCCATCCCAGCCAGGATTCCAATAATTTTTTCGTTCATAATAATTTTATCTCCTTGTTAAACCTTCAAATATTTATTTCCGACCCGGCGGTCATCTTTTATATTCTTTTCCATCTTATCAAACCGTCCGCAATTTTACCACTGTCCTGTCACTCCTTTTTTATTTCCATATCCGGAAATCACCCGTCAAAGCAGCTGTACGCAAAAAGCCTGCCCTCACGGAAAGGGCAAGCCTGTAAGAAAAAGAAGAGGATGTTGCAAAAAATAATTCAATAATTGGATACATTTTATTTTGCAACACCCTCTTCTTAGAAAAATATTATGCAGCGTTGTTCGTCGATAATTTATTTTGACAACAGGTTATACAGCACCTGTGCCATTTCCGCCCTGGTTGTTGTGCCTGTGGGAGAGAGCTTTCCGTTATTTCCCCCTATGGTCCCGGTTTCAACCAGGAATGTCATTGCGTCCTTTGCCCAGGAAGCTACCTGTCCTGCATCGCTGAAGCTTGAAAGCGATTTACCGGAACTGCCCTGGGGCAGCCTGCCGGTGAGCTTCAAAACATTGTACAGCAGAGTGAACATTTCCTGCCGGCTGATTTCCCGGTCCGGTGCAAACATATTGTCGCTTATGCCCTCGCCTATACCCAATTTCTTTGCTTCCGCCAGATAGCCGGTGTAATATGTACTGCCTGCGTCTGCAAAATTATCAGTTTGATTTGTATCAGGGGTTATACCGTAGGTCCGCATCATCATCACAAGGAATTCGGCTCGGGTCAGCTTTGCTTCAGGGCTGTAGCTGCCGTTGCCCGTACCGCTGGTAATGCCTCTTGCCGCTATAAAGCCCACGGCTTTGTTATACCACGCACCAGCCGCAACATCGCTGAAGCTCACCTTGGTATACGCCACCGCATAGTCGCTGAAATGTGTTGTACTGAAGGTGACCGTGCCCGTCGCCGCATCATAGCGTCCGTTGGGTACCGGTACCGCTTTGCCGCTGCCGTCCATATACCAGATGACTATACTCTCAGGATTGGCAAGCTCCGCCGCTGTTGGTGTATAGGGTATGGATACTGTTACAGGCACGTTGGGATTGTTCCATTCGGTCTGCTTTCCGTCTATGGACAGCGTAAGCTGTACCAGCGGCCTGTTGCCGATAGCGGCTTTCACATCCTCCGGCAGGGCTGCTTTGTCCCCCTGTCCGATGGAGATTTGCGCCTTGCTTCCGCTGATTCCCGAGCTTCCGTCAGGAAGCTTTACGCCTGTGAGCATATTAGAGGGAATGACCACACTGCCGTTAACGGTCTTAAAAGCTATTTTACCCTGCTCACCAGGTGTTGTCAGATTCTGGACAGGTATGCCCAGTGTATAGGTATCAACACCGGGAATGGATGGTACCGTAACAACGGTAGTTTTGCCGCCGGACATGAAATTTCCGCCTGTGCCAATATCCACGGTGGCTCTGCCGTTGTTTTTATCGACGGTGACCGGCAGAGTCATATCCGAACCGCTGCCGTTGTCCACACCCGCCTTATATTCCGGAGTTGATGGCGTTGAGGGTGTCGTCGGCGTTGTGGGAGTGCCGCCACCGCCGTCTCCGCCGCTGCTTGTTCTGGTGAATTCTGCGTTAATCGTATGATTGTCCGTGACATCTGTGAAGATATAGGTCGATATTGCTCCTTTACTGACACTGTCAACCGTAACAGTATTAATCCGGTATCCGGAGTCTGGAGTTATGGTAAAGGTCTGGCTGCCGCCTGCTGCAACGTTCACGATGCCGCGGGGACTGATACCTCCACCGCTGCCTGCGGAGGCTGTGACGGTATATATGGTTGTTTCGTTCACCGTCATGGCAATGATCTTGCTGTCGTTTGCGCCGCCCTTGGAGAGTGCGACATTATACTGATTGCCGCTGCCGTGGGTGACGGTCGCCGTTACCCCTGCTGCACCGGCGGTATTACTGATAATACCGTCTACATAGCTCTGCACCGCCGCCGTTTTCTGTTCCTGCGTTGCACCGTATGCTACGTTGACGGTGCCGTCCACGATAGCCGCCTTTGCCGCAGCTACCGCCGGGGCGTTGGTATTGTCCGGTGCATTCGCCGCTTGTACTGCGGCGCAGGCAGCGCTGTAGCTGCTGTCGGCATAATCGGAATCTGCCTCCGCGACCGCCTTGACTTTGGCGCGATAACTGCTGCCGCTTAAAACCACGCTTGAAAGCGGAATCGTTCCGTTTATACTGTCGCACGCAATTGCACCGCCTGCTTCCGTCGTTCCGTCACTGCCCAGCAGTTGGAGCATATAGCCATTGACAGTCCCTGTCTCGCCGGCTGCCGGGGTGATTGTATATATAAGCCCCCCATTTGCAGTATCCGGGACAAGCGATATGGAAGGCGTTTTTAAAGGACTTACTTCTTTAAGAACATAACCTTTATCCTCATCCGTATATTTCAACTTGAAGCCTGAATAGCCGCTCCCCAAAATAAACCGATCCAGATTGCCATTTCCCGCCTTCACCAGCATTTGTCCGTTTAAAGGGGTGTATCCCGAGGCTTCCAGGGTTATCCTGGTACTGTCCAGGATGCTTGAGTCGGCAGCAATAATAATATTTGCGCTTTCATCGCCGCTGTTAGTAAAAATGAACCTCCCGTTTCCTCTCATCATGCCAGGGGCAGATACCCCTCCAAGACGGAAATACTTACACGTCACAGTTCCATCAATCGCTGCGCTTGTGGTTATCAGCTCAAATGCAGTGACGCTTGCTCCGGCAGAAACCGATATATTATTAAAACCTTCGACTCCTCCCCATTCCCCGATATCCAGATTGCCTTCTATATTAATCTCTAACCCGTTTTCAATATAAATATCCTCCGCTCCGACATTTCCCAGGATGCGCAGGTGATATCCGGTACATTCCAACGGATCGGCGCTTTCAAGGTTCAGGTCCTTCAGGGTAATATCCGACTGAAGGCTCTGGCCGTTCAGCGTTAGCTTGTGC
>JAEWSZ010000192.1 GCA_023397905.1 Bacillota bacterium
GGTCTGACCAGCGGCAGGGAATCCTTTACGCAAAGCCTGTTCATTGTATATAAGTACGGGATCAGCTTATGGCGCAGGCGCAGGAAATCCCCCATAATGCTTTGGGCCGCCGGCCTGTACCGCCAGGGCTCCTTTCCGTCAAAGGGGTTGTCACTGCTGTGCAGCCGGTTCACAGGCGAGAATACGCCCAGCTGAACCCATCTTGTAGCCAGTTCATCGTCCTTTATACCGTTCATATGGCCGCCTATATCATGGCTCCACCAGCCATAGCCCACATTGGATGCGTTGGCGGTAAAGCAGGGCTGAAAAGCAAGGGAATCCCATGAGACGATAGTATCCCCCGAGAAGCCAAGGGGATATCTGTGGCTTCCCACCCCCGCATAGCGGGATAAGATCAGCGGCCTTTCCCCATTTCTGCCGCTGTCCAGATACTGGTAGTGATTGAGCATCCACAGTGGGTCCAGGCCGGTTATTTTGGAAATATCGCCGGATTGCCAGTCAATCCACCAGAAATCCACTCCCATATCCTCATGGGGATGAAGAAGGTACTTGAAATAGGCCTCCATAAATTCCGGGTCCGTCACATCAAAAGGGATCCCGTTGTCACCGGCTTCTGTGAAGCCCAGGGCACGGGCCGCCTCGTCATAAACGTCTTCATAGGGCTTGATTCCGTCCGCCGGGTGGATATTCAGCGTGACACGGAGCCCCTTTTTATGCAGCCACTCCATAAATTCCCGGGGTTCGGGGAAAAGGGACCTGTTCCAGGTGTACCCGGTCCAGCCGCTGCCGTATTTTGGGTCCACGTCCACCACATGCCAGTCCATGTCCAGAACCGCCACGGAAAAAGGTATTTCCTCTTTTTCAAACCGCTGCATAAGCTCCTTGTATTCCACATCCGAGTATTTGTAATACCTGCTCCACCAGTTGCCCAGCGCATACCTGGGCAGCAGCTGTTGAGGACCGCAAAGCCGGTAAAAGTCTTTCAGGCATTCCAGATAACTTCTGCCATAGCCGAAAAAATAGAAATCCAGCACACCGGACCCGCGGGGCTCCACCCAACCATCCCCGGTCAGGATCAGAGACCTGCTGTCATCCAGCACAGTAAAACCATTTTTGGACAAAAGCCCATGCTCCAGCGGGATACCGCCGTCCACCTGATCCAGGGTGCGCACTGTTCCGCCCAGGTCATCGGTCTCTTCCCCGTAATGCCATGTATTCCTGAATTTGCTGAATTTGCCCCTGATCTGCACACTCAGTCCATTGGCGGAAAACTTCTTTTTATTATAAATCAAATGCAGGTGGTCGGTGATGATCTCCAGACCATCCGCATTTTCCATTACCCTGTATCCGGCTTCCGGAAAATCGCGGTTCAATACAGTCTGGGTCGCCCGGTCCTCAAAAACTCCGTCTTCACAATATTCCATGCGTATCATGCGCGAGGTGAGCACCGTAAACCTGTATTTTTCTCCTTTTACAACCGACTCATCCCGGCAGGCCGGCTTGGTCTTTGTTATAAATTGCGCTGCTGCGCGTCTCATATCCATAATATCCACCCTTAATATCCACTCTTTCTCTTTTCATATTGAATCAATTAACGGCTCAGGGCCTATCCCTTGACGCCGCCGTCCATCATTCCGGAGATAATCCGTTTTTGCAGCAGGAATATAATTATGATCAATGGGAATGTAACAATTACAGATGCCGCAGATACAATATTCCAGGGCAGGTAATTATCGATCTGGAAAAGCGTCAGCGCAACCGTTACGGTCCTGGCCCGGGGCAGTGGGTTGAACACCTGTGCAAACAGATAATTATTCCATGCGTTGATAAAGGTCATAATGGATATTGTAAAGATACCCGGCGCCGCAAGAGGAAGTATGATCTTCGTAAACATTACCCCCATACTTGCACCGTCGATCACGGAAGCCTCCTCCATTTCAAATGGAATGCTCTGGAAGAAGCCCACTAAAAACCACACAGCCATGGGCAGTTCCGTGGCCATAATCGCAAGGGCGAGCCCCAGCCAGGAATTCAGCAGATGCATCCTGCTCAGCAGCATATAAATGGGATTCAAAAGCGTAATGGGCGGCAGAAGTGAAATGGACAGAAGCGCCACCATAACCAGTTTTTTCCCCTTTATATCCACTCTGGCGACAGAGTAGCTCACCATGGACCCGATTATTATAATCATTACAGTGGCCAGAACGGATATAACAAGGCTGTTGAGTATATACATTCCGAAGGGCTGCCGGTTGAACACATCGCTGTAATTTTCAGGATGCAGTTCCGTGGGAAGGATCTTCAGAGGCACACTGAACAGATCTCTCATATTTTTGACAGAGCCCAGGAGCAGCCATATAAACGGCAGGATAATCGCTCCCACGAACACGCTCATAAAAAGGTATAAAGCAATTTTTGATATATTTTTTTTCATATTATTTCCCTCTACACCTCTACCTTTGATTTCATTCCGTCCAGGAAAAACAACGCAATCACCATGGACAGAACGAACGTGACAATTGCCGCTGCGGCACCGTAGCCTATATTGCCGTACTGGAAATAGTTCTTGACCGTAAACATGGTCATGGACTGGGTTGAGTTTGCCGGTCCCCCGTTGGTCAGCGCAGCAATGAGGTCATATATCCTGAAGCTCTGAATTGTCCTGAACAGCAGGGAAACCATAAGAACCGGCTTCAGCATTGGCAGGGTAATATAACGGAACTTCTGGAGTACGTTTGCTCCGTCGGTTGATGCGGATTCATACATTTCCTTTGATATGGTCTGCAGTCCCGACAAAAGCAGCAGAGACATATACGGGCTTGTCTTCCAGACATCCGATATGACAATGGCCGAAAATGCAGGAAAGGCGCTGGTAAGCCATTTAACAGGCTCGGATACCACGCCGGTGCCAAGCAGAAAGTAATTGATTATCCCATAGGATTCTGAAAACATAAACTGCCACATCAGGCCTGATACAATGGTGGGAATGGCCCAGGGAATCAAAATCACCGCCCGGACAAAGCCCTGCCCCGCAAAGTTTCTGTTCATGATCAGAGCGCTTACGATCCCCAGTATGGCCTCAAGAAAAACCGCAACAACTGTGAAAAGCAGTGTAAACTTTAGAGACTGGAGCATCAGAGGATCGTGAAATAATCTGATATAGTTGTCAAGTCCTATAAATTTACCGCCGGTCTGCATGGTCTGTGTTCTTAATGAATAGAAGCTCTGGGTAAATGTATTGATAACCGGATATGCTATGAATATTGCTATGACCAGGATGGAGGGAATCAGGAACAAATACCCGGCTCTCCTTCGTTTTCTGAGATTCACGCTATAGCTCCTTTCAGTTCGGCGGATACCCTTCCTTATGAGGATACCCGCCGTAACTATACTGCTTATTTTAACTATGTTGCTTATTTATTGATTATTTCCTTAATCTGGGGTTCCATGCTGTCAATGGCCTCCTGAACAGTCATGCCGTTTGACAATATGGAACTAACTCCCTGCTGGATCACTCCCGACAGTTCTGCATAGGAGGAAGTCTTGGGGCGTTCCTTTACGTTTTTGGCACATTCCAGAAGTTCTTTGAATTCAGGATGCTTTTCCAGAATATCCTTATCGTCATACACCGACTTTGCGACCGGCAGATTACCGCCTGCCATTGCTCTGATCTTATTGGAATCGGCGTTGGTAAAGAATTTCACAAATTTTTTGGCTTCCGCTTTATGGGCTGAAAAATTCGAGACCGCTATAGACCATCCGCCAAGAGTATTGTAACTGCCTGCAGGACCGGCGGGCAGCGGTGCGAATGCCACTTTGCCTGCCACCTGTGAATTCTGGGTGTCGTTTGCGCTTGCATAGTTGGACGGCCATGCGCGGAAGAAAACAGAACTGCCGCTGTTAAATACCGCACCCGCATCCGGGAAGGCGTATCCGTTGATCCCGGCATCTGTAATTTTATCCTTATAAGTGAGATCGTACATTCTCTGGAGTCCGGCGGCAGTCTCTTTGGAATTCAAAACCACATTTCCGCTCTTGTCCAGGACCTCTCCTCCGTATCCCCACACAAATTCCAGCGCGCCGCAGGTAAGTCCCTCGTACTGTTTCCACGCGCCTACAAAACCGGATTTGATGGTAGGCTCGGAAGCCATGATTTTCTTGCTCTGCTCTGCCAGCTCATCCCATGTCTTTGGCGCCTGGAAGTTGTATTTGTCCAGTAAATCCTTGCGGTAGATCAATATGCCCGTATCCATAAACACCGGCAGGGCGTATTGCTTGCCTCCGATCTGGTTGGCCTGCAGCGGACCCGGCAGGAACTGGTCCTTGTCCTGATCCGTCATGACGTCGTCAAGGGGTTCAAGCCATCCGGCCGCCTGATAGCTCTGAGGCCATGTGGTATCCATTAAGAACAGATCCATGGAGGCATCCTTTGCCTGCAAAATTGTGCTCAAGGTCTGATTTTTCTGGGTGGCGTCCGCCGGAAGCTCTACATAATTAACTTTAATATTTGGATTCGCTTCTTCGAATTTAGCAATAATATCAGGTGTATCGTTTTTTACGACGGCATTGCAGTAAAGAGTCAGCGTGACCTGTTTGCCGGTGTTTGAATTTGCGGCGCCTCCGGTTGAATCCGGCGTTGAGTCGCCGGATTGTCCGCAGCCTCCCAAAACACTTATGAGAAGCAGTGATGATAATAGGATCGAAGTTACTTTTTTCAACATGTTTGTCTCTCCTTTTTCCATAAAAATAATCTACTTTTCCGGTTCCTTTCTTATTGCATGGGCCAATCGACTGGTCCGGCGTACATTACGGTAAAACCACCTTCTTTCTACAGCGTTTTATACTGGCAAATCAGAAAAACGATGCGTTATGCGGTACAGAAAAGATGAAAATATTACCGGGAAAAACATGTAACTGTACTTTGTAAATATGGCATTACTAATGCCGGCAGGATGAAGCGGCGTCCTTACATTTGAGGCAGGACCCCTGACAGTTGAAGCAGTTCCAGCATACTCTGCGCACAAAGCCGTGCACAGGCCGGATCGTTAATATTGGCATCGATTTCCTTTACCGTGATATTTTTATTCATATACATTTTCAGCGTTTCAATAAAAACACCGTCAATGTATTGATTGTGTAACGCTTTTCCCGGGGCCCCGGCCTCGCAGAATCCCCTCAGAGGCAATATTGCCGTAACCGGCCCCTTCGCGGCATTTAACCTCTCCGCCGCAGTTTTTGCCAGAAGAACTGCCTCTTCCTCAAAGATTTTTGTGTGGCAGACGCTGGGGTTATGATACATTTTCTGCCGTCTTTCGAATCCTTCCGGAATATATCCCGGAGCCTCTTTGGGCATATAGTAGTCAATGATGTCCATTGCTCCCGGTGCAAATACAATGGGGATACCCATTTGAGCCGCGGTTTCCAGCCGGTGGTCCGCTCCGGTGCAATAGCCGCCCAATAGCTCGCATGTGAGCTCATGGAGATTTATGTCCAGCGCGGCGTCGATGACCCCGGCCCGGATCAGGTTTTCAAAGCAGCGTCCCCCCGTACCGTTGGCGTGAAATACCATTGTCTCCACCCCGCTTCTTTCAAGCTCCGCCATAGCTTCAGAAGCGCCGGCGGAAGTCACTCCCAGCATGGAAACTCCTACTACTTTTTTACCCGGTTTCCTTTCAAAAGGACGCCCGGTGTCGGCCATGCCGCAGATCGCGCCCACGGCGTTTGTAATAATAGAAGCTGTAAGCGTGTTGATGCCGGAGAAATCGCCCACCGAGTGCATTACCATAATGTCCCTGTCAAACACATATTGCTCCAATTCCCGTTTACCGGAAATAAGGGGGGATACAATGAGTTTCGGAACCCCATAGGGCAGATTTTTCATGGCGCTGGCCGCCATAAGGGCATTCTGCCCGCCGCCAATAGATAGTATGGCCTGGAAATCACCGTTTTTATAATAGTCCGGAATTACCGCGGAAAGTGCTTCGGATAATATACCAATGCTCGTGGACCGGTCCATTTCATAAAAATCCTTCCGGTCCACCCCATACGCGTTAAGAATCTCGGCGCTGGTCAGATCCGCAGCTTCAGGACGCGGATCTCTGGTACTGATGTCGATCACAAAAGCCGAATACCCCTTTTTCTCAAGAAGCTCTTTTGCAAACAGGTTTTCAGGCATTTTCGTATCCAGCGAGGAGATCAAAGCGATTGATTTCTTCATGAATGTCCAGCTCCTTGGATAAGGTTGAATTATTTGCTGTGTTTTATAAAAGCAGGTATGGCTTACCGCCCGAGTACAACGCCTGATTTTACAAGCTCCAGCATCTCAGGCGAATGAGTGGGCAGAATAAATTCATTGCCGGCGGCGCGCTTCTTGAGCTCCACAATGCTGTTCCACTCGTCGGCGATATTCAGGAAACGGCCCGGAGGAGTGATCTCATAAGCAATTTCCGGGATCTCTTTTAAATTGTTATAGGTAAAAATCAAATCGCCGCAGCAATGGTATTTTCCGTTTTTAGTGTTTACCACCACTGTCTGATGCCCTACGGAATGTCCCGGCGACGGATAAACCGAAATGCCGTCCACGATTTCCGCTTCCCCTGTAAGCAGTTGGAATTCCCGGCCTTCAAACTGGGGATGGATACCGATAGCCGGATATTCATAGGACTTGTGATAGATGGGAATCGGCGCGAGGGCAAATTCATACTCGTTCTTCTGCACATAAAGCCTGGCATTTGGAAAGCGGTCCAGATAATACACGTGATCCCAGTGCAGATGGGTAAATATGATGATGTCTATTTCCGCGCAGGCTATGCCAAGCTTTTCAAGTTGTTCGTATACGGCATACCCCTCCGGCTGCACCGAGCCCGGATGATGATATTTGTCCGCACGGGCGGTATCGGACATTCCGGTGTCCACGAGAATTTTTTTTCCTCCGCCCTCCACAAGGAAAATCGTCACCGGCAAATCGAGGAAACCTTCACAGTCATAATATTTATGTACGCTATGGTGATAGAGGTAGTTGCCCTTGCTGGTATGTGTGAATCCGGTAATAATAGGACGAATAGTATATTGGGTCATGTTTTCAATCTCCTTTTTTTACTTTGCTTTGTTTAGTTCCCAGAATATGCGCGCCGTTTCCTCAACCAGTTCGCAGTTCTGTCCTGCGGCCTCCGCAGTTTTTGCCCAGGACACTGTCCCGTGCCCCCTCAGCAGCAGTACACCCGCAGCGGAGTCCTTTTCCATCAGCCTGAACACCTTTGGCAGTTCCTCGCCGGTAACGGCCTGTGTCTGAACATCAGCCACGCCGATATTCCTTTTGAGCTTCAGGGACGAATGCATTGTGGGCAGCGTTATTTCATCGAAAGACAGCGAGCACAAAATGGAATAAACCGAATGTGTGTGAACTATACCACCTATTTGCGGATAATTCCTGTACAGGCTCCCGTGCAGCGTTGACTCCTGGGTAGGCTTATACTTGCCTTCAACAAGGTTTCCGTCGAAATCCGCAATACACAGGTTGTCTTCACTGCACTGCCCGAAAGTGAATCCGCTGGGCTTTACCAGCATGAGTTCGCTGCCCGGAATGCGGACGCTGAGATTTCCTCCGGTCCCGGTCTGAATACCACTGGCATAAGTACGGGCAGCTGCGTTCAAAAAATCATTTTTTGCTGCGGTAAATTCTATATACATTTTGCAGTTCCTCCTGTGGTATTTATTTTATACCTCAATTCGAATGTTTGCAAGTACTATTATATTAATTTTCACTATATAAGTCAATATATTTCTGTTTATTTTTAGTTATTTTTAAAAATACGAGCATTTTGTTGTTATTTATTTAGACCTCTATTGTATATCAACCAAAGTGGTCTAAATATTTTTTAAGTCAATTACTATCGGATGAAAGCTCGCTTAAAAGCAGTATTCGCTTGGAAGGCGAAGACTTTCAACCGTAATTGACTTTGGTAAACTATACCTGTTTTCAATTCTCAATGAAGCTTTCCTAAAATTGGAGTATAAAAAAAGAAGGGTACAAAAATGGGAAAATCCCCACTCTTATACTCTTCACAGTCCGGAGAGGCTTGGGCTTATGTATCCGGCTCCGCCTCGTTTATCTTTTTCAATGACTTTTCGACCAGCCTCACTACCCGGTCAAGATGCTGCTGCATTGTATTGCGCGCACGCTCTGCATCCTTGGATATGATAGCGCCATAAATGGCAGTATGGTACGTAATGACTTCATCCGTGGGTTCACTGACCTGCAGGCTTAAGAACTGATGCAATGAAATGGATTCTTCAATAATGCTTAAATATTCGGGAAAAAAACTGTTATGCGAAGCAATCGCAATTGACTGGTGGAATGTGAGGTCGGATTCAAAAAATTGATTGTCCTGTCCCATTCTCAGCTTCTTGATTTCATCAATAGTCAAAAACAATTTTTTCTGAAGCATATCTATATCGTCCGGAGTGGCATTCTGGGCCGCAAGGCCGCATCCCTCCACTTCAACCAGCACACGGCTCTTCAACGATTCCATAATGAGCTTTTCATTATACAGGAAGTAATTCACTTCCTTTTTAGCCAGCAGGTTCTGGTTGACATTTTCTATAAACGTCCCCACCCCATGCCGGGTAAGCAGGATTTTTTCATCCCGCAAGGCAACCAGCGCTTTGCGTATGGTCATCCTGCTGACGCCGTACTGTTCCGAAAGCGTGCGCTCATCCGCCAGTTTATCGCCCTTCTTGTACTTTCCCACAAGAATATCTCTTTTTATATTATCCACAACAATATTACTGATATTAATCTTACTCATACTCTTCCCTGTTTTTAGCAATTGGTATAATTATTATACCCTTCATTGAAAATCACGTCAATATATTGCTGCAGACATCTATAATATAGACATCATTCATATTACTTGTATGGACATTACCGGCTGGGTATTGTTGTTGCTCCGGCGCTATACTTTGGCAGTATTTCGCAGGCCAAGCCTTATTTGCTGCAAAGGCTATTCCTTATTGCAAAGGCTATTGCTTTGGTACCTTTATTTCCTGCCCTGCAAACAGGCTGTTATCCTTTTCAATATTGTTGTATTTCATGATAATGCTATACTTGTTGGGCGTGCCGTAAAACTTGTTGCTTATGGAGCTGAAAGTATCTCCCGCCTGGACAACGTAAAGCTCGTATTCATCACCGGCGTTTCCGGCATCACTGTTGCCTCCGCCGCTATTGCCGTCCTTTGTACCCGAATCGTCAGTTGAACTGCCGGAATTACCGGTGGTTCCACCTGATTTACCCGGCTGGCTGCCATCTGTCTGACTGTTATTCGCAGGCTCTCCGCCGGTGTCATCGGAATCGGTTATGACCTGCCCGGCCGATTTGGTTATAGTCGCGGCGCTCTGTGAGTTCAAACTGGTCTGAGCAGTGTCATCAGGCGGATTGGCTGCAAAAAATCCGCTGTTTTTGATAATGAGATATCCCATAAACAAAACTCCGGATATAACAAGTACGCAGACGAAGCCAAGTATGTAATTTACAATGCTTCCTCCCGACCGTTCTTCTTCCTCGTCTTCTTCCGGCTCATTGTGCAGATCAACCTGGTTCATTCTCCTGTTTCCCTGCTGGCTGAAAATATTCTTTATCTCATCCACCCGCACCACCATTATGGTTATACCCTCTTCCAGGCCGCCCTTTGAAGCCTCCTGGAAAAGTACGCTGGCCATTTTGGACGGGTCAAAGCCGGAATATGCAACTGCTTCAAGCCGGCTTTTGATGATATTATTTAAAAGTCCGTCGCTGCAGAGAATCAACAGATCCCCCTCCTCCAAATCAAAGCTGGGAGATATTTTGATTTTTGTCTTGGACTCTTCTTCCGCCAATTTCAGAATTTTCTCGGTGTCATTATAGATATCCGGCGTTTTAGGAGTTATGCCCAGCATTTTCAGCTTCTCGTCTTTTCTCCCGCCGCCTCTTGGGAAAATTTCCGCCTGTACTCCCTGCCTGTAGAGGAATGCCCCGTTATTGCCCAGGTTCATGACTACCGCTCTGTTATTATCCACTATAAGCGATGAGAAGCCTGTCAATATTGAAGAATTCTGGCGGTCTATTATTGATTTGCTGTATACCAGATTACTGGAAAGCTGCACTGTCTCATAAATTCTTTCCGAAATGTTTTCCAGTGAAAACTGGTGCATTTTTGCGCTTTCATGGTATTTTTTTATTTCCCGTATAGCCGAAATGCTTTCCGTGTCGCCGTCTTCCAGGCCCAGGGAATCAGAAATGGCAAAAATATAATTATTTGAAGATTTCTCGAAAGAGCATTGAATACTCTGTGTATTGTGGCAATTGGAAAAATTGCCGTTGAAGTAAAAGTCGTCCCTGTCTGAGTCGTTACCCATGCAGCTTATTACTGTAGCACTCAGTTTAATGTTTCCATCCACAGTATTTCACCCCGTATCGTATTTATTTTCTTTAGTAAAAATATGCAATTGTCTGGTAGAATTTTGTAAGTAAATCATAACATACAACCCGTATTATTACAATATAAGATTGATTCTGACAGTAATTATTGCCAGCATTATTCCATACCAAAAATTTATACTTTCCAGGACAATAAAAAAACGAAAGGAGCATACACCCTCTCGTTTTCGATCTTTAGCTTATTTTTTTGATGTAAACGCACTGATTATGGACTTTATAACAGAGCTTGCGATATTTATTATACTGAGTATATTTTCGGCATTCAATGAAAATGAATCGATAGTTTCGGTGACGGTATCTTCAACCGTGGCCACAACTGAGTTTGCCTTATCCAGAGTTCCTTTTGCGCTTATAGCCAGATCATCCACGCTTTTAACCGTTGCCGGAAGTACGGTGAGAGTTTTCCCGATATTTTCGGAATTATCGTCCAATACCTTTTTGACTTTATTTACAACCTTCAGGCAATTTACAAGGAGTATGACCAGGAAAACTCCGATTACAACCGCAATACAGAAAATAATGAACCACGCCAAAACGCTAAGGTCTACAGTAACCCTCATAAAAAACTTCCTTTCGTATCTACAGCTTTTAATTAGCCGTTTATCAGCTTAATAAATATATTATTCAACTGTCTCTTTCTTTTCCTCTGCCGGTACAGATTCTTCAGTTTTCTCGGCTTCTGCCGGCTGATCAGTGATTTCGCTGCAGATAGTCTCAGTCTCTTTCTTTACTATTCCTTCGATGGTATCTTTTACCGCATCCAGACCGTCTTTTACGATCTCAAGAGTTTCTTTTGCAGTCTTTGCGATATCCCCTCTGGTTTCCTTGCCGGACTTGGGTGCCAGCAATACTCCGGCGGTAACGCCCACAGCAGTACCTATTCCTGCGCCTATAGCAACATTTTTAGCGGTTTGTTTTCTTGTCGACGGCTTCTTCTTCTTTTTTAATAAATCCTTTAATTCCATTCTTTTAACCTCCATTCAATGAATAAACAATAGGCTTTCCAAAGAATACCTATACAAAACCATTATACGACTTTTGAACGGAAATTGATATAACTCTGGAATTATTTTTCAAATTATTTTTATAGGAATTCCGGATTTTCCAACTCTTATCCGGCTTTATTCAGCACTTCCTCCAGCGCCATCGCCAGCTGATCCGGGCATGAGGTGCCTCTTCCCTGGCAATCGATGCCCTTCAGCTTTGCTATGACCTCCTCAACAGGCATGCCTTCCACGAGGCTGCTTATTCCCTGCAGATTTCCCGAACACCCCGAGCTGAACAGTACGCTCTTTATTTTTCCGTTTTCTATGCTTACGTTAATTTGCCTTGAACAGGTCCCATTTGTTTTAAAAACTATATCATCCATGCTGTTATCCTCCACTCGTACCTTGACCCTTTATTTACAATTAATTCAGATAACATAATACGACAACACTGATAATATGTCAATCCGTTTTGACAAGGGCGGATGCCGGTGGAGCAGATATAAATGTCCGGTATTTCCTTGGCAATTCAGCTATAACCTGCAAACACATATTTATATTCGTTATATTGTATGATCCTGTATATTCTGCTACACTAAAGCTATCAGGACGATTATCACGTATAAGGGAGGTTTCGTATGAATAACATCAATGTTTTGTTTGCTTCTTCCGAGGTATTTCCTTTCGCCAAAACGGGAGGTCTCGGAGATGTGGCCGGTTCCCTTCCGAAGGCAATATCAAAGTCAGGTGCCGATATAAGGGTGGTGATGCCCAACTACGGGACCATACCGCAAGAATTTAAGGATTCAATGGAATTTCTGGGTTACATATACGTCGATTTATCCTGGAGGCATCAGTACTGCGGTATATTAAAGCTGGTCCATGACGGTATCACATATTATTTTACCGACAATGAGTATTATTTTAAAAGAGAAGAGCTGTACGGCTATTTTGACCAGGCCGAACAGTTTACATTTTTCTGCAGGGCAATCATTGAAATGCTGCCGGCAATAGGCTTCAAGCCTGATATAATTCACTGCAACGACTGGCAGACCGGCATTGTAAGCCTTTTATTAAAAGCCGGCTATAAGACTGCCTTTTTCAGCAAAATCAGAACAGTATTCACAATTCACAACCTGAAATACCAGGGTGTATTCCCAAAAGAGGTGCTCAGCGATTTGATGGATGTGGGCTGGCAGTATTTTACCTCCGATGGCATGGAATTTCACGATAATGTCAATTATATGAAAGCTGGTCTGGTATATTCCCATTCAATAAGTACGGTAAGCCCCACTTATGCCCAGGAAATAAAGACGGATTTCTATGGAGAAGGCCTGAAGGATGTGTTGCTCCGGCGTTCAAATGATCTGTACGGTATTTTGAACGGTATCGATTATGAAAAGAACGACCCCAAAACAGATCCCAGAATATACGGGCCCTATTCCTTTGACAACGTAAACCTGAAATACGAAAACAAGCGCAGGCTTCAGCAGGAGCTGGGGCTGCCTGAAAAACCGGATATCCCGATCATTGGAATCATATCAAGGCTCACGGACCAGAAGGGATTCGACCTGATCGAATGCGTTCTGGAAGACATTCTGCAGCTTGATATCCAGCTTGTGCTCCTGGGCAAGGGAGACGAGCACTATGAACATATTTTTGAAGCTGCCGCCGCCCGTCACAGCGACAGGGTATCAGCCAGCATAACCTTCAACGACACGCTGTCCCACCGGATTTATGCCGGTTCGGACATGTTTTTGATGCCATCGCTTTTTGAGCCCTGCGGCCTGGGGCAGATATTCAGTTTCAGATACGGAGCCGTTCCCATCGTCCGTGAAACCGGAGGTCTCAACGACACCGTACGGTCCTATGATGAAAGCACCGGCGCAGGAAACGGCTTTACCTTCTCAAATTACAACGCGCATGACATGCTGAATAGCATCAGAAGGGCCGTGGATTTTTACAACAACAAGAAGGACATCTGGCAATTACTTGTGCAGAGGGGTATGACAGCTGATTTCAGCTGGGATAAATCCGCCGGTGAATACATGAAAATGTATCATGAGACAATGCGCAAATAATATTGTTTTCATATATCCCGTCTGTCCCCATGGGGACAGACTCTCATGCAGATTCCGCATACCGAGCCCCGCCCGATATGCTTGAATTTGCTGTTCATATATTCCGAACAGGCTTTGGCGTCCACCAGCCGCTCGCGTTCATCCCCTATGCTCCACCCGTTCCCGGCTATGGCCATGGCGGGGCAGGCGCTTACGCATCTGCCGCAGTTTCCGCACATGCTTTTCATGGGTTCGCCCGCATTGGGCAGCTCCAGATCTGTAAGTACGGTCCCAAGCCTTATCCTCGGCCCGAACTCTCTATGGATGAAAAGACCGCTCTTTCCTATCCATCCCAGACCTGCGTGCACCGCTCCCGTTTTATGGGGTATGACTCCGCTGAATGGGACCGGAGCCGTAGGAATGCTCTGTGAGGCCGCAATGGAATAACCCCTGTACCCGCATTGCTCCAGCAGAAGCACAATTCTGAGTGATATCTGGTCGATAAGCGCATTTACCGAACGGTAGTGATTGAAATAGGTAAAAGTAGGCCTGTCCTCTATCTCGTCGATTATGGCGTCCGAAAGCCTGATTCCGAAGGTAACTGCATAAGGGTACTTTTTAAGCTGCTCCGGCAAACAGTCCCCTATATCTGAAAAACCTGAAAAGGAACCGCCAAGTCCCTTTATAAGCTCTTTAATGTCTGTATATAAATCCGTATTCACGCTCAGCCTCCGTTTCTCATGCACTCCTCCGTCCGGAGGCCGTGCTACGAAGCCATTATAGCACAGGCCGGCTCCCAGCCGCAACCGCAGAAGGCCTTCTGACTCCTATACTTCCGTACTCCTATATTTCTAGTACTTTCTGACTGCCTGGCTATTCTTGCGGCTGCAATTCCAGTTGTGATATAATGAGTTATCCTAAAATTTTGTTTTGGAGGTTCACATGAATTCAGTTGAGAGCAGCAGAGAGCTTGCGGAAAACAAACTTATCCTACTGTATATTATAAATAACCTGGAAGCTCCTGTGTCAAATCTATTGATAACAAAAATAATACTGGAAAACAAACTCATGAATTATATTTTCCTTCAGCAGTATCTTGACGAGCTGTGCGACGGCAAATTCCTGGAAAAAATAAGTTCCGCCGATAAAATCTCGTACAGGATTTCTCCCGCCGGAAGGCAAAGCCTTGACTATTTCATTTCACTTATTCCCGCCGGTACGAAATCCAGGATCGACGAAGCCCTGCTGGATTATAAAAAAAGGTGCAAGAATGAGACCAGCGTTTTCGCCGATTTTATGGCCGTAAATGAAAATGAATACATAGCCAACCTTAAGATATTTGAGGGCAGTTTTACATACATAGATCTGAAGTTAACCGTGGGAAGCCGTGAAGACGCCAGGAAAATATGCGACAACTGGAATCAGAACTCCCATAAATTATATAAAAAGATACTGGCCGACATCACAGAACAGGAAAGTTGATAAAAGAAATACTTCTTTCGTCAGAAGAAGTATTTCTTTTATCAGTTAATATTTAAACCATGCTTCAAACCTCTCGCAAAACACTCCTTTATGAGGAGATCAAGCTGATGCCGTATAAAGTCCACTCTTAAACCGGCTATTTTTTTCTTTCCGTAATCATCTTTTACATCTGATAAATATATTTCACTCAGCTGCAAAAACTGGTATGTTTTCTGAATTTTGTCCAAAAGTAAATTATCGCTTATTTTTTTTATACACGTTTTGTCCAGATACTCATAATCATAGTTCTCAATACTGGTTCGCTCTTGCATAACAACCTCCGGATGCACATTAATGAAGTACTTATATTATATTCACGTAAAAAGCACTTCATACCAGAAATATGCAATTACCCCCTGTAGTGATACTATTTTTTTGCCGTTTTTTGTCAGGGCAGCTCTATGACAGGATTTTTCTCAGAGGTCCTATACAGTACAAATTTACCTCCTATGACCTGAACCACCTGCGATTGAGTCAACTCCGCCAGCTCCTCGCTTATGGTCCTGGTGTCGCTCTCCGCATTTCTGAGCACCGTGGCCTTAATTAATTCCCTGGCTTCAAGAGCCTCTGAGAATTGTTTAACCATATTGTCGTTAATACCGCCTTTGCCTACCTGAAAAATGGGCTGCAAATTATTGGCCAGAGACCTTAAATAGCTTCTCTGCTTTCCTGTGAGCATGGCATTCCTCTCCTTTGCGTATCTATTACATATTTTTATGCTGAAACCCGAAAAAGGCGGTGTCACCTTGTGTAGTCAAATTCCGTATCCAGTATCCGCACCGTATCGCCTTCCTGTATTCCCATTTCTTCAAGGGCTGCTATGACGCCCTTTCTTTTTAAGGCTCTCTGGAAATACTGGAGCGACTCATAATTGGACATGTTGGTCGAACCCAGGACCTTTCTCACCCAATTGCCTTCCACCACATAAACTCCGTCCTCAACACGGATCTCAAAAGGCTTTTCCTCTTCGGCGGTATATACGACTTCCTCCTCCTGGCCCGGTTCCAGCAGAATTGTATCCGGAAGCTCGTTTAAGGCGTCAGAAACATAATACAAAAGTTCTTTCAGGCCTTTATTTGTGGCGGCGGACAGTCCAAATACCCTGTAACCCCTGTCTTCAATTTCCTTTTTAAACCGTTGGAAGTTTTCTTCCGAACCGGGTATGTCCATTTTATTGGCGGCCACCACCTGCGGTCTTGACGCAAGCAGGGTATTGTACTTTTCCAGTTCGGAATTGATGGCGTCAAAATCCTCAATTGCATCGCGGCCTTCGCTGCCCGACACATCAACCACATGGACCAGCAGCTTTGTCCGCTCCACATGCCTGAGGAATTCGTGCCCCAGCCCCACACCCTCATGGGCGCCTTCAATAAGTCCGGGAATATCTGCAATGACAAAGCTTCTTCCCTGCTCGATCTGCACAACTCCAAGATTCGGGACCAGTGTTGTAAAGTGATAATTGGCTATTTTAGGCCTTGCAGCCGATACCATGGACAGTATTGTGGATTTGCCCACATTTGGGAAACCGATAAGTCCAACGTCGGCGATCATTTTCATTTCCAGGATCAGCTCCCGTTCCTCGCCCAGATTCCCGCTTTTTGCAAAATTCGGAACCTGCCTTGTGGGAGTTGCAAAATGCTGATTGCCTTTTCCGCCTCTTCCGCCTTTGGCTATGGTGTAAGTCTGTCCGGGCTTGACCAGGTCCGCCAGTATCAGTCCCGTATTCTCATCCTTTACCATGGTCCCCAGGGGAACCTTTATAACCATATCCTCTCCGTTTTTGCCGGAACAGTTTGAAGCACCGCCGTCTTCTCCGGGCTGGGCCTTGAAATGCTTTTTATATCTGAAGTCAATCAGGGTATTTAAACCCTCATCAACCTGGAAAATCACGTCTCCGCCCTTTCCTCCGTCGCCGCCGTCAGGACCTCCCGCCGCGATATACTTTTCCCGGTGAAAGGAAACCATTCCGTTTCCGCCATTACCGGCCTTGACATATACTTTTGCGCTATCAATAAACATGTCTTACCTCCAAGTATTCAGGAGTCAGGAGCCAGAATTCCGGCTTCAAGCATTGCCCTCACTCTTCTCATATTATACCCCATTAACGAGTTGTTAAAAAAACCGCCAAAAAAAGGCAGAAAATGTATATCACATCCTCTGCCTTTTATAATGCAATGCGATAAATCTTATTCGGCAACAATCATGACCTGCTTCTTATCTCTGCCGAGTCTTGCAAATTTAACCTTTCCGTCCTTCAATGCAAACAATGTGTCATCGGAACCTTTTCCGACATTTACACCGGGATGGATCTTTGTACCTCTCTGGCGAACAAGAATATTTCCGGCCAATACAAACTGACCATCGGCTCTTTTAACACCAAGTCTTTTAGCCTCGCTGTCACGTCCGTTTCTTGAACTACCAACACCTTTTTTATGAGCAAAAAGCTGTAAATTAATCTTTAACATGGGATTACACCTCCTCAACCATTACCTTAACATGTTTGGGGTAAGCAAGCTCTATCTGTTTAAAACCGATTTCGGCAGCTGCCATGATAACATTGGCATCGTGCCTCAATCCGTCCGATAAGTCCACGTCCACAATGCATGACATGAAGCCGTATTTCTCTTCATAAAAGTTTCTCAGCCCGATGAGCTCTTCAATGGCTCCGGCCGCAGTGTATGCAACCGCCGAGGCCGCCGAACAGACTATATCCTTGCCTGCTCTTTCAAAACCCGAATGCCCTCTGACAACAAACTTAACAATATTCCCTGCTTTATCCCTGCATATATTTACTTTAACCATTAATCTTCAACCCTTAATTAAGCATTAATCTTTTCGATCTGAACTTTTGTATAGGGCTGTCTGTGTCCTTGCTTGTTTCTGTAGTTCTTCTTGGCCTTGTATTTGAAAACTATGATCTTTTCACCTTTACCATGGCTGAGAACCTTTGCATTTACAGAAGCAGTTTCCAATAAAGGAGCTCCAAAAGTAACCTTACCTTCATTTGATACGGCAAGAACCTTGTCAAAGGTAACAGCTGAACCTTCTTCAACCGCGAGTTTCTCTACGAAAACCACGTCACCTTCCAGAACCTTATACTGTTTTCCACCAGTTGTTATAATAGCGTACATGATACACCTCCTACTAACAGTCTCGCCGGCTTAAATGACGTATACACACCAAAAACGATGTTCATCACAGGCAATAATCCGCGGATATGTCTTTCGCAGACTATATTTAAGGGGCCCTGGCCGAGCGGCTACCGATATATTTTAGCACAATAAGAAATCACTGTCAACTTCACAAATTATTCTTTATTTTCCCTATTTTCCTTTGAACTGCCCGCTATCCGGGTGCCGGACGCATATACCTTCCCGGTCCCGCCGCAGCAGGTGCAGTCGTAAAGCATCACCGTAGAAAGCTCCTGCCTTATTTTCTTTCTGGTCATTTCAACCAGCCCCAGCTCCGTCATGCCCAGAACTATGGTCTTGGTCCTGTCGTTTTTAAGACTCTGGCGCAGTGAATCCAGTACCATTTGCTGGTGCTCCGCGTCGCTCATATCAATAAAGTCGATTATGACAATACCGCCTATATCCCTCAATCTCAGCTGTTTCGCGATTTCTTTGGTAGCTTCGATGTTTGTTTTCAGAACTGTTTCTTCCAGGTTATTGTCTCCGACGAATTTTCCTGTATTTACATCTATGACCGTAAGAGCCTCCGTTTTGTCTATAATGATGTAGCCTCCGCACTTCAGCCACACTTTTCTCGACAGAGCCCTCTCTATTTTGGTTTCTATCTGGTAATAATCAAATATATTATATTCCTTTTGATACAACTCTACTCTGTTTTTTAATACCGGAGAGATCATCTCCACCAGTTCAAGCACTTTAAAATACTCTTTTTCATCATTGATGATAAATTTTCCGATGTTCCAGGTAAACAGATCCCTGACCGACCTGTATATCAGGTTTATATCCTTGTGAATACATCTGGGTACAGGCCCGCTGGACTCCAGATGATTTATCTTTTCCCACAATTTCGTCAGAAATGACACGTCATCTACAAAATCGGATTCTTCCTTACCCTCCGCCACAGTTCTCACTATAAGTCCCATGTTTTCGGGCTTAAGCTTCTCGGCTATCTTTTTTAGCTTCTGCCTTTCACCGTCATTTTCAATCCTCCGTGAAATCCCCACGTAATCCGCCTTTGGAAGCAAAACCAGATACCGTCCCGGCAATGTGATGTGTGTGGAAACTCTGGGGCCTTTGGTGCCGATGGGCTCCTTGATTACCTGTACGGTTATTTCCTGTCCTACTTTAAGTATATCCGTAATATTATATCCCGTAAAATCCCGTAAAGTATCCATTTCATCATCCGAGTATTCTTTCTGGGGTACAGCGTCTCCCACGTACAAAAACGCGTTCTTTTCATAGCCTATATCGATAAATGCCGCCTGCATTCCAGGCAGGACGCTGCTGACCTTCCCCCTGTATATGTTTCCCACCAGGCCCTGATGCTTTGTCCTCTCAATATGAACTTCCACAAGCTCTTTGTCCTCAAGAATACCCACGCGTGTCACGTCTTCATTGACGTCCACAATAATCTCATTTATCATAATAACGCCCATGTCCACACTTTGCATAAAACACCCGGTAAGAACAGCATGGACCCGGCCCTCCTTTATTAACATTTTAAATTCATTCCGACTGTATCTCAAAACAGCTGCCGAACCGTACTCCGGCCAATTGCAGCTTATAGGACTACTGTTGGAGCACCTGCCCGTCCAAGGGGTCCAGAAGCTGTTCCTGGCTTCTTACAAACAGCTTTGACCTATGGATCCTTTCGATCTCATATCCGTCTTCCAATGCCTCAAACAGTGATTCAAGCACAAGCTCCGGCTTCAGATTTGCCTTGCTGCCCGCGCTGACCAGCATTGTGAATTTAATTATATTAAAAGCGCCAAGCGGCTGTACTTCGAAATTCAGATCAAATACCATATCCCTGATATTTATATCTTTAACGCCGCTTTTGGTTTTCTTTTTTACAAATATTTCTTTTCTGGCAAGATATTTGTTAACAGCCGGTTTCAGAACCCTCTCATCGCACTCCGGTCCTACGCCTGCCACCACCACATACTCAGCCGCCGAAATAGTGGCCATTATATTCTGCTTTGACTGCCTCGGACGGACCTCAAGTATTTCAAGGCCCTGTGGCAGCTGTAAATTGAGCCGGTTCATAAATTCATCCATTGGGAAACCGTCATCCGCGACTTCAAAATCGCCATATTCCGCATCGCTTGTCACACCCACCCCCAGAGGCAGTCCAAAGACCATGCCCGGATGGGGATTAAAGCCCTGGGAGTACGCTATGGGAAGTCTTGCCCTCCTGATGGCGCGTTCAAATACCTTCATCAGGTCAAGGTGGGATATGAACTTCACCTCATCACCCCTTTTAAATTTTGCACGAATATTAACCAATATCCTTACCTCCGTATACATTGTGAAAAAGACATTTCAATGGCCTCCGCAGCGCTGTTGCAGTCTATGGCGGTCCATACTCTACCTTTTGCAGCCCGGCGTTTCAAATACGGCAGCACCGCAGCCCCCGCAGTCCACCATGCAATTGGGCGTTACTTTTCCTTCTTTTGCCCTCTTGCTCTCATTTATAAAATATTTTTTAGATACGCCTACATCTATAT
>JAEWSZ010000200.1 GCA_023397905.1 Bacillota bacterium
CATGGCAAGGACAACATACCCTTTCACTCAATCATACTTCCGGGGCTCCTGCTTGCCAACGGGAGAGGCTGGCATCTGCCCGATGAAATAGTATCCTGCGAATACCTCACACTTGAAGGCAGAAAAATATCCACCAGCAGGAATTATGCCGTATGGGTCAAGGATATGCTGGACAGCTTTGATCCGGATTCCATAAGGTACTTCCTTATAACAAACGGCCCCGAAAAGAGGGATACTGACTTCACCTGGAAAGAATATGTAAACAGCCACAACTGCGAACTGCTGGGTGCATACGGGAATTTTGCAAACAGGAATCTGGCCTTTATCGGAAAGTATTTTAACGGTATTGTTCCGGACGGAACACCTGAGGAGGAAGTGGTGCGCAGGATCACGGAACTATACGGGACCACCGGCGCCAAGCTTGAAAACGGAGCCTTCAAGGATGCCCTTGACAGTATTTTTGAATTTGTGAGGTGGTCCAATAAATATTTTGACGGTCAAAAACCATGGGAAACCAGAAACAGCAATATTGCCGCATGTGAGAATACACTTTTCAACTGTGTTCAGATAATATCAAATCTGGCTGTTCTGCTGAAACCTTTTCTGCCGTTTTCGTCGGAAAAGGTTCAAAGTTGGCTGGGACTGGACGACCGCTGGAGGCCGCAGTATGTCAATGCGGGATATCACCTGCCGGAAACCGGCATACTTTTTGAAAAGATAGATAAAAGCGTTGCAGTAAAGGAGAGGGAAAGATTATTTGAGTGATATTTTGTAGACCCAAATTGAATTTTCAGGGTACTGCGAAAGAACAAATCCAATATGTGTGAAATATCAATTATGACTGGTCCTCCTGTACTAATTTGCTCCAATATGCAGCACAAGGTACACCGCACATCAATAGCTTCGTCTTAGTACAGTATTTGAATTATCTGTAATGGCTCAGCTATTGATGCACGATATACCTTTTACGTGCTTCACATTGGTGTAAGCTATACTTGCGGACCTATAGAGAATGGATCTTTCACATATATTGAATTTATCTTATTTTGCGGCACCCTTAAAATTCCTGCTATGGCTAAGCGACCACTTCCATGCTTTCCTTATTTTCCTTGGCGGATATATAAGAATCATAGCTTATATCCTGACAGGGATATTTTTCCATATCCTGGGGATTTTTTAAAAATAAATGCTCGGAAAACTCGCATGTTTTCTTGCCGTTTTCCGAAAGATAATAATCGCAATGATTACAGTTTAACACGGCTCAAACCTCCTAATAAGCTCAAAACAGCTTTGTTTATCGTGGATCAATCACAGGCGGTTTTAGCCCGGAGCAATTGACTTAACCTTATTATAGGAGTTTAATATTTTTTAACAATTAGAAATCTTTTTCACATATTGAGACTGAAAGGAAAATTGCATTATAAATACGGTAAAGGGCAATTGAATGGGAGGTCATACGGGAAAAATCCCGCACGGCTAAAGGGGTTCTGAGTTTGCTTTCACAAATTCACGGTACTTTTTCATGGTGCCGGGGTTTTCAATCAGAAATTTGTTCAGGAGGCCGATTTTGTTCAGGGTGGTAACTGATACATAATGCTCGATCAGCTCGGTTTCAAGGAGAATATCCTCCTTTGCGTCTAAATTGTTGAGGAATTCCTCTATTATATTATGGCGCTCCAAAAGAAACTTTCCTATTTCACGTCCGTTTTCCGTGAGAAAAATAATACCGTACTTTTTATAATCCAGAAGGCCCAGCTTGTTTAGTTTCTGCACCATTTTTGTGGCCGACGGAGCGGCGACATTCAAAAGCTCTGAAAGGGTGTTTATCCTCATATAGCCTTCTTCCACCAGACTGTTTCTGTATATCATTTCAAGGTAGTCCTCCATAGCGGATGTGAGAAGGTTTTTATTCTGGGACAGGAGCTGATATCCGCGCACCGTATGAAATTTCGACGTTTCTTCCACTAAAATCACTATCCTTATTATTTTATGTCCTGAAGTCTCCTTTACAAGTATATTCACAAACTTTTGCTATTAATACGGAAACTTAAGCGTCTTGTGTTTATATCCATAATATAATAAAATTATTATGCCTGAAAATTAGCAAGGGCTGAAATAAATGCTTGAAATATGATTTAAAGATATAAATATTAAAAACAAAGTTTGAAAGTAAACAAGTACTATAAAATAACAAGTATATTTTGGGGAGGGCACATGCTTTTATTATATAATGGAAAAATAATTACAATGGACGGACCGGATTATGAAAACGGGTATATACTGGTTGACAAGGATAAAATAGCAGCCGTGGGCCAGGATGTAAGTGAAGCGGAAGCTTTGCTGGCCCCGGATACTGTAAAAATAGACTGCAACGGAGGGTATGTTCTGCCCGGGCTTGTTGACGCACACAGTCATATAGGAATGTGGGAGGACGCCGTGGGCTTTGAGGGCGATGACGGCAATGAGTCGACAGATCCTGTAACTCCGCAGCTGAGAGCCATTGACGCCATATATCACGCCGACAGGTCGTTTGTGGAAGCCTATGAGAACGGAGTGACCTCGGTGGTCACGGGGCCGGGCAGCGCAAATGTGATCGGCGGCCAGTTTGCGGCATTAAAAACATACGGGCGCAGCGTTGATGAGATGATTATAAAACAACCGGTTGCGATGAAGGTCGCCTTCGGTGAAAATCCGAAATCCGTATACAATGAGAAGCACCAGGCTCCAATGACCAGAATGGCCACAGCCGCCATATTGAGGGAAAATCTGTTTAAGGCGAAAGAATACAAGGAGCTTTGGGAAGAATACAGAAAGAACACAGAGGAAGCCGACAAGCCGGAATTTGATTTCAAACTGGAGGCCCTGGTCATGGTGCTGAACCGTGAAATACCGTTAAAAGCCCATGCCCACAGAGCCGATGATATATTAACGGCCATGAGGATCGCAAAGGAATTTGATGTGGACATCACTCTGGACCACTGCACCGAAGGGTATCTCATAAAGGATATCCTTGCCGAGGCGGGATTGCCTGTAATTGTGGGGCCAATGCTCACCGACCGGTCAAAAATCGAGCTCAGGAACCAGAATATTAAAACCCCTGCCATTTTGTCAAAGCACGGGGTCAAGCTTGCCATAATGACCGACCATCCATGCGTGCCGGTTCAGCATCTGTGCCTGTGCGCTGCAATTGCCGCCCGTGAAGGGATGGACCACAAAGAGGCGCTTAAGGCCATAACCATAAATGCGGCCGAGATAGCCGGGATAGGCGACAGGGTGGGTTCCCTTGCAAAGGGCAAGGACGCCGATATGGTAATATATGACGGAGACCCCCTGGAGCTGAAAACAAAGGTGCAAAAGACCATAATCAACGGAGCCGTCGTATTCGAACGGCTGCCGGAGGAGTCCGTCTGAGGGTGGTAACTTCTGCGGTTGGAGCACTACATGCAGGCGGAGCCGCAGCAGGCCTCATTCCTGCAAAGGGGTTATAAAATTAATTGGGAAAGGGCAATGAATGATTAACATAGAAACGGATTCTTTTGAAGCCACAGTTGAGTTTGGAAGAAAACTGGGGGCATGTCTGAAACCCGGCGATATAATATGCCTGTCAGGTGATCTGGGAACCGGAAAAACTGCATTGACAGGCGGTATCGCAAAAGCTCTGGGAATAAATTCGTATATAACCAGTCCCACCTTTACCCTTGTAAATGAATACGAGGGCAGGATACCCCTGTATCATTTTGACGTATACCGGATAGGCCATCCGGATGAAATGTTTGATATAGGCTTTGATGAGTATATAAACGGAGATGGCGTTACCATAATAGAGTGGGGAGAATTGATTTCCGAGGTGCTGCCGGAGGATATGATCAAAATAAATATTAAAAAGAATCTGGAAAAAGGCCTGGATGTGAGAGAAATATCCGTTGAGTTCACAGGAAACAGATACTCCGGATATGAGGCCGGATTTTAACAGCAGTTCAGATTAAGCGTGCAAATGCCGGATACTGCGGAAAATATGCACATGGAGAGGATATTATGCGGATACTTGCTCTGGATACATCTACAAATGTTGCTACGGCAGCCATATTGGAGGATGACGTCATTATTGGGGAATACAGCTGCAATAAGGGAAAGACCCATTCTCAGAGATTGATGCCCATGCTTCGGGACATGCTTGAGGCGGTTGGGCTCAAAGCTTCTGATATGGACGCCTTTGCGGCCTCCATAGGCCCCGGTTCCTTTACCGGTCTGCGCATTGGCGTCACAACGGCAAAGGCCATGGCTTTTGCAGCACAAAAGCCTGTGATAAGCGTTTATACTCTGGATAGCCTGGCATACAATCTGCCGGGGTCAAAAGCCATATTGTGCCCTGTTATAGACGCCAGAAACAATCAGGTGTTTACCGCTGTATATAAATTCAACGGCGGAAAGCTGGATAGGCTCACAGACTATATGGGAATACATATAAATGAATTAGCCGGTATTATCAGTCCCATGGAGGGAGCGGTAATATTTCTGGGGGACGCCTGCAGCATGCACAGGGACTTTTTTGCTGAAAAGCTGGGAGGCAGGGCGTCTGTGGCACCGCCAAACGCCGCCCTGGCAAAAGCTTCTTCGGTGGCGGTGCTGGCAAGGGAAGCCTTTGCGGAAGGAAAAACGGAAAGCTGCTACGATATGAAGCCGTTTTATCTCAGAAAATCCCAGGCGGAGCAGGGTTTTTTGAAAAAAGTACACGGACTTGAAGGAAACGGCAATGATCAATAATCTTGAAATAGTTGAAATGACAGTTGAACATCTGGACGGAGTAATGGTTATAGAAAACCTGTGCTTTAAAATACCATGGTCGAAAAGCGCCTTTGAGGAGGAGCTTACGGTCAATCAGATGGCCGTTTATTTTGTGGCTGTGACAGAGGGCAAGGTCATAGGCTATGGCGGCTTATGGAAAATATTTGACGAGGGGCACATAACCAATATTGCCGTACACCCGGAGTTCAGAAGGTGCGGCGCTGCTTCAAGGATAATGGATGAAATTCTGGACACCTGCAATGAAGACGGAATAGGCCATCTGACGCTGGAGGTCAGGAAGAGCAACCTGGCGGCGCAGAAGCTGTATGAAAAGTACGGCTTCAGGACGGAAGGAGTCAGAAAGGGCTACTATTCGGATACGGGCGAAGACGCCTATATTATGTGGAGACATGAATAATGCGGAACAGGACTTAATAGTTTTCATTGTACGCTCCGCATAATAAAAAGCTGCAGGCAGCTTTTGCACATTTGATCAAATAAATTTTGGAGGTTATTTATGGCAATACCAAAAGAACTTTCGTATAAGGATCTGGAAAACAAATGCAGGCTATCGTCACTGACCTTTAAGAATACGTCGGAATTGGACACTTATGAGGGTATCATAGGGCAGGAAAGAGCGTCTAAGGCTATGAAATTCGGACTCAAAATGAAGGTAAGAGGTTACAATATATATATGTCGGGTCCCACAGGGACAGGAAAGACCAGCTTTGCCAGGCAGATAGTAAACGAGATTGCGGCAAAGCAAGGCATACCTGACGACTGGTGCTATATATACAACTTCAGCAAGCCAAACCATCCCATGGCCATAAACCTTCCTGCGGGTATGGGCAAAGAATTCCAGGCCGATATGGAAGGCTTTGTCAAGATCATAAAGCAGGAAATAGCAAATGCCTTTGACAATGACCAGTATGAAAAGGAAAAGGCCGAAATACTGGAAGAATATGAAGCCAAGAAGGATGAGCTGCTGGATAAATTAAGCGAGGATGCCCAGGCCCATGGCTTTAAAGTCAATACGGGAAGCTCCGGGATTTATTTCCTGCCAATAATCGAGGGCAAGACCATAAGCGAGGAAGAATTTGAAAACCTGGATGAAAATATTAAGGATGAAATAAATGAAAAAACAAACATTCTCCAGCAGGACACCATTGATATAATCCGCAAGCTGAAGAACAACGACAGGGACACAAAGCAGAAGGTGTCGGAATGGGAAAACAAGATAGCCCTTCTGGCCCTCGGGGTCCAGATAAACGATCTGAAGGTGAAATATAAGAAGTTTGAGGTTATACTGGACTACCTGGATAAGGTGCTGCAGGATATCCTGGACAATCTGGATGATTTCAGGGAAGAGGAAATAAGCGAGGAACAGCCCCAGTTTATCATTCCGTGGATGCAGAAGGAAGAGACGCCGATATATAAATACAAGGTCAATGTGCTGGTGGACAACAGCAGCCTTAAGGGGGCGCCGGTTATAGTGGATTTCAATCCCACCTATTCAAACCTCATAGGCAAGATTGAATACGAAAATGAATTCGGCTCGGTCTCCACCGACTATACCAAAATAAAATCAGGCCTGTTCCACATGGCGAACGGCGGATACCTGATACTCCAGGCAAAGGATGTACTGAGCAACCCACAGGCCTATGAGGCTATCAACAGAGTGCTCAAAACCAAGAAGATCGCCATAGAAAATATAAAGGACCAGGCGGGAGTGGTAGCTGCTCCGGCCATAAAGCCCCAGCCCATACCGGTAGATATAAAGGTCATACTGGTGGGAAGTACTTCTCTCTACCATATGCTCTATGAATATGAAGAGGACTTCAGGAAGCTTTTCAAGGTAAAGGTTGATTTTGACGAGGAAATGGAGCGGAATGACGAAAATGTTCTGAAGCTGGCCTCATTTATAAGCGGCTTCTGCCAGAAGGAAAAGACCCTCCATTTTGATAAAACCGGCGTGGCAAAGGTGGTGGAATATGCCTCCTGGCTGGTGGAGGATCAGAACAAGCTCTCCACCAGATTCAACGATATAGTGGAAATACTGTGCGAGGCCTGCATGTGGGCGGAGGACGACGGGTCAAAGCTGGTAAAGGCAAAGCACGTAAAACAGGCTGTCATTGAAAAGGCCGCAAGATGCGACCGCCTTGACAAAAAAATGCTGGAAATGCTTGACGACGGTACAATAATGGTGGATACCGACGGGGAAGAGGTGGGCCAGATAAACGGCCTTACAGTAATGGACATGGGGGACTACTCCTTTGGAAAGCCCTCCAGGATAACAGCCTCCACCTATATAGGAGAAAGCGGCATTGTAAATGTGGAAAGGGAGGTTGACCTGAGCGGCACCTCACACAGCAAGGGCGTTCTCATATTGAGCGGCTATATAGGGCAAAAATACGCCCAGGACTTTCCCCTGTCTCTGTCTGCCAGCCTGTGCTTTGAGCAGATGTACGGCGGAGTGGACGGAGACAGCGCGTCCAGCGCGGAGCTTTACGCCATATTGTCCAGCCTTTCGGAGGTGCCTATAAAACAGTGTATTGCCGTAACGGGTTCTGTGAATCAAAAGGGTGAAATACAGCCTGTCGGCGGAGTAAGCTATAAAATAGAGGGCTTTTTTGAGCTCTGCAAGCTCAGGGGACTAAACGGAAAACACGGGGTATTAATTCCTTATCAGAATATAAAAAATCTCGTACTCAATGAAGAAGTTGTAGAGGCGGTGCGCAGCAAGCTGTTTCACATATACCCTGTCAGGACCATCGACGAGGGTATACAGCTGCTGACCGGAGTGGAAGCCGGAGAAAAGGATGCCGGCGGGAAATATAAGAAGTCAACTGTAAATTATCTCATAAGCCGGAAATTGGAACGTTTTGCGAATACTGTGCTCAGCAGCGGAAAAAGAAGGGGATGATTTCAGACATTTCTACATTTCTTACGTACTATTATATCATCACCGAGAATACTTCCTCTGGTGAATAGCCTCCATGCGGAAAATGCGAGCTTTGCATGCAATTGTATACAAAGCAGGCACAGCACGATTTCGAAATGCAGATTATTTCAACTTGTTCGGTACGAAATCGTCGCCCAAGTATGCTGAGGCATACTTGGAATATCTGGTGAAAAGGGGGTGTTATCTAGCTTTGGTGCATACAGATGCAGAACTGGTATCACAATGTATAAAAGGTGATAATAGTGCGTTTGAAGAAATAGTAACCAGATATAAAAAATTGGTATACAGTGTAGTTTACAAAATGATACCGGATAAGGAAGAAGTCAACGATGTGTCCCAGGAAGTCTTTATCAGGCTGTACAGGTCTCTCGAAAAGTACAATCCCGAATACAAGATGTCAACCTGGATCGTGAAAATTACTTCAAACCTGTGTCTTGATACGCTGAGAAAGAAAAAGCAGGACACTGTTACGCTGGATGATGCCATAGGAGTTTCCAGTGATATCGACACACCGGAGGAAACTTTTATAAAAAGCCAGAGGTCCCTATTAATTAAAAATGCAATCAAGGAATTGCCTGAAAAATACAGAATACTCATAGTGCTCTTTCACAACAACGGATTGTCGTATGAAGAGATGTCAAAGGTGCTGAACGAGCCTATGTCCATAATAAAAAACAGACTTTACAGAGCCAGGCTTATGCTGAAGGAACGGCTTGACGGTGCAAGAAAGGAGGAGGTATTATGAAATGCAGTGAAGCACAAAATTATATGATGAGATATCTGGATAAAGAGCTGAACGCTTTTGAAGAAAACCATCTGGAAGAGCATATTGAGACCTGCGAAATTTGTTCGGAAGAATTTGCCGGTCTAAAGGAGATATTTGCCGGTATTGAAAATGACCTGACAGTGATTGAGCCTCCGGAGGACTTTGAACTTCAGGTGATGAACAGAATACGCAATGAAACGGAAATGTACGGAAAAATTTCCGAGAACGGCAAATATGTGTTCAATGTGCTGCTGGCCACCGTGTCCTTTATATTTGTAATATTGTTCGGCGGAGTGCTGTGGGAAGTTTTAAACCATCCTATTTCACTTATACAGAACGGCATGATGGTTTCAGAACTTGCAAAGGAACTTTACACGTCGGCCATCACCATGCTTAAAGGAATGTGTATTGCAGTAATGGGGGTTGCGGCGTCAATTTATACAACCTATTATTACGCGTATATCCTCCTTGGCGTTTTGTTGCTCCTGATACAGCGGGTCTTTTTCAAAATGGTCAGAGCTGGTAACGGAGGAGCGCAATGAATAAAATATTAAAGGTTATATTTGTATCCATTGTTTTTGTATTATTTGTAACCGGCCCAGTTGCGGCTGCGCAAAATAATCTTACCAAAAGTAACCTTATTATTTTAGAGGATAAAAATATTGATGAAAACAGCTCCGAAAACGTGACAGTTGTGCTTGGCTCTGCAAATATACAGTCCGATGTGGACGGAAGCATAGTAGTTGTATTTGGAAAGGCAACCATAAATGGAAACGTCAGCGGGGATATAGTGTCCGCATTCGGCGAGATATATCTGGAGGGAAATTCCCAGGTGGGAGGAAACCTGGTTTCGGTAGGCAAGTTCAAACAGGCCGAGGGGGCTGCCATAAAAGGCACCAGAATGGAATTGAACGTGGACTTCATATCACTGTTCAAATCAAACACGGTTATCATAAATACCTTGATAATTGCTTCCCTGATAATCCTGGCGGCCGGACTGCTGCTGATAACCATTTTTTCAGCCAGGTTTAGGGCTATGTCATATTCCATAGGGTCGGCAATACCGCGGAGAATGGCGCTGGGCGGAATGGTAATAGTAAGCATGACTATTATACTGGCATTTTTGATATTTTTTATCGCCGCTCCCGTATTTTATGTTATATTTATGATGCTTGCGGATATCATAGCAAGCATATACCTTGGAACTAAAATATTCAGTGACAATTATGAGAGATCTACCATTTATCTCGAATTTTTTGTGGGCCATATTATTGTCAGCATAATAAAAATAGTTCCGCTGGTTTTTATTCCTGCTGGATCATATACGTCTCTGCTGATATATGGGATATGCTTTGTAATAGTGGAATTCCTGCTGGCCTCCTTTGGGATAGGAACGGTAATAGACACGGGATTCGGAAAAAAAACGCGTTGAGAAGCAAAGACCGATGAACATTTCCCTGAACCCTGATTTTTATGATTTGATTTGTTTGGGTTCTTTTTGGTATAATAATATATATACGTGTGTCAAGTATAAAAAACGGGGGAGCGAAAGATGATTTCGAATAAAGTTGTTATAAACTGCCCATCAGGGTTGGATTCCAAAGCGGCGGCTTTACTTGTACAGAAAGTATCCAAGTACAGTTCGAGCATATGGCTGGAAAAAGGGGAAAGAAGAGCTAATGCAAAAAGCCTTTTAGGATTGCTTTCGTTGGGAGTCGAGAGACAGGCGGCGATAACCATCATCACAGACGGGGAAGATGAAGAAAAGGCTTCAAGAGAAATTTCGGAATATTTTTCAACAGGATTCTAAGGACTTACATGAAAGGGGACACACCTCCACAGAGGATGTCCCTTCTTTAATGAATGAATGGAAAAATGGGGAGAGGATTCTGAAATTCAGAGTGTGCGGTTGAAACGCGAAACGGGAGGTTAAATTTGTTTGATATACAGGAAGAACTGAAAAAATTGCCGGATAAGCCGGGCGTGTATATCATGAAGGATGAAAACGGGATCGTAATATATGTGGGAAAGGCTGTTGTATTGAAAAACCGGGTCAGGCAATATTTTCAGCAGTCTTCCAACCACCCGCCAAAGGTATTGGCAATGGTTTCAAGAATAAGTGAATTCGAGTACATCGTAACCGATACCGAAGTGGAAGCATTGATGCTCGAATGCAATCTGATCAAGAAATACAAGCCCAAATACAATATTCTTTTAAAAGACGACAAGCATTATCCTTATATAAAAGTTACAATGAGTGAAAGCTATCCCAGGATACTTAAGACCAGGCGGGTGGAAAAAGACGGAGCGAAGTATTTCGGGCCGTATTCCAGCGGATTTGCCGTAAATGACGCAATAGATACCATTAAAAAGCTTTTTCCGCTAAAAACCTGCAACAAGAATCTCCCCAGGGATATAGGAAAGTCGCGGCCCTGTCTCAACTACCATATGAAACAGTGCCTGGCGCCCTGCCAGGGAGAGGTGAACAAGGACGAATACAGGAGCATGATGAAAAAGATTTGTTCCTTCCTGGGGGGCCAATATGATGAGATACTTGACGATTTGAAGGTCCAGATGGAAAAGGCGGCCGGGCAGCTGGAATTTGAAAAGGCCGCTCAGCTGAGAAACAAGATTTCAAGCATTGTCCAGCTTTCAGAAGCCCAGAAGGTACTTTCCACCGACGGACAGGACAGGGATATAATCGGCTATGCGCAGAATGCCACAGATCTGTGCATTCAGGTTTTCTTTGTCAGGAACGGAAGAGTGGTGGGAAGGGAGCATTTTGTTTTTGAGGGCGAGGGCAACGAGGATGTAAAATACTCGCTTTCGACCTTTATAAAGCAGTTTTACAACTCCGTACAGTTTGTACCCGGAGAAATCGTGCTCCAGCAGGAGATTGAGGACAGCGGGATTATAGAACAGTGGCTCACGGGCAAAAGAGGCCTAAAGGTAAATCTCAGGATCCCCCAGAGGGGAGAGCTGATAAAGCTGGTCAGGATGGTGGCGCAAAATGCCGAGATATCTTTGAAGCTTCACGAGGAGAGGCTCATAAGAGAGGGTTCGGTGCACCGGGAAGGCATGGAGCAGCTGGTTAAGGTCTTAAGGCTTGAAAAGGCGCCGGCGCGGATCGAATCCTATGATATTTCAAACACCGGATCTTCGGAAATAGTGGCGTCCATGGTGGTCTTTGAAAACGGCAGGCCCGCAAGGCAGGAGTACAGGAAATTTAAAATGAAATCCGTCACGGAGCAGAATGACTTTGCCAGCATGCAGGAAACCCTGTTCAGAAGGCTCAACCGGGCCAGAAGGGAAATGGAGGATGCAGACGGGCAAGAGACCAAATTTTCAAAGCTGCCTGATTTAATACTGGTGGATGGTGGTATAACTCATGTAAGCGCAGCCCAGCAGGTGGCCGACGAGCTGAACTTCCAGCTTGTCATTGCGGGAATGGCCAAGGATAACCGGCACAGGACAAGAGCGCTGGTCTATAAGGGCAGTGAATATGATCTGACCTCCAACATGCCCTTGCTCAGACTTATTACGGAAATACAGGACGAAACGCACCGTGTGGCAGTACAATACAACAGAAAACTGAGGGAGAAGAGATATACCCATTCGGAACTGGACGAAATAGACGGTATAGGGGAAACCAGGAAGAAGGCGCTCATAAGACATTTCAAATCGTTGACCGCCGTAAGAAAGGCCGGTATTTCCCAGCTCCTTGAGGTGGAAGGCATAAATGAGAGGGTAGCAGGGAAAATATATGAATATTTCAGAAAGTAAAAATAGCTTGGGAGACTAATTATGTCAATCTTTGCAATAGCCGATCTGCACCTGGCACTGGGTATAGACAAGCCCATGGATGTATTCGGAGGCAGATGGTCCAATTACATGGAGAAACTTAAAAGCAGCTGGACGGAAACGGTGAAGGAAACCGACAGCGTAATAATACCAGGGGATGTTTCATGGGCCACTTATATTGAAAACGCCTACGAGGACTTCAAATTTATCGAAGACCTTCCCGGCAGAAAAATAATTTCAAAAGGAAATCATGACTACTGGTGGACGACGGCCTCGAAGCTGAACAAATATCTCGGGGCAAACGGGTTTAATACGATTTCATTCATGCACAATAACGCGTTTATAATAGAGGATGTGGCCATATGCGGAACCAGAGGCTGGAAGTGCCCCGGAGAGGATGACTTCAAGAAGGACGATGAAAAGATATACAACAGGGAATTGGAGAGGCTGGAGCTTTCCATAAGGACCGCCGGAAATACACCGCATAAGCAAAAGATCGTCTTTATGCATTATCCGCCGGTTACGGCCAAATCCGGAACCTCGGGCTTCATTTCCATACTGAAAAAACACGGCATTTCCCGCTGCTATTACGGACATCTCCACGGCGACGGGATCAAAGGGGCAATAGAAGGGGAATATGAAGGGATAGATTTACGGCTGATATCGGCGGATTATTTGAATTTTGTGCCCACGCTTATTGTGGAATCAGAATCCGGAATCCAGGCTTCCGAATAATGAAAAGCCTGCAACCGGAATTCAAGACCAGGAATGAAGTTTGTCCGGCGCTGTTCAGGACTTTCGCACTCCGAGTTCTGGTTGGATGACCCCTGATTTTTGAATTCAGAATTCCATATTGAATTCTGCTTGCATTATGGTATAATTGAATGGTTAATTTTTTAGCAGTATTATTTTATAATTTTTTATGAGAAATTGTAATTAAAATTTAGGAATGATTCCGTTCCTTTTAAAACAAAAGCTTATAATGGGAAAAAATTATACAAAACTAAATACCGGGAGGAAGTTTATTAAATGAATATTAATAAGGTTGAAGATGTGGAAAAGAATGTTGTACAGCTGGAAATAGAAGTGGACGCAGCTAAGTTTGAAGAAGGTATGCAGCAGTCCTTCAGAAAGAACGCTTCAAAGTTCAACGTACCTGGTTTCAGAAAGGGCAAGGCTCCGAGAAATATTGTGGAGCGTTACTACGGAGAACAGGCATTGTATGATGATGCAATAAACATAGTGTGTTCCGAAGCATATGACCAGGCTGTTGAAGAGAAAAAATTAGAGCCTGTTGACAGACCGGAAATAGATATAGTACAGATCGGCAGCAAGGAAAACCTGATTTTTACCGCAAAGATCACATTGAAGCCTGAGGTTGAATTGGGCGCGTACATGGGCGTCGAGGTCAAGAAAGCAAATGACGCCGTAACCGATGAGGATGTTGAAAATGAATTGAACAAGGTGGTTGAAAAGAATTCGCGCCTTATTTCGGTGACCGACAGGCCTGTACAGTCAGGGGATACCGCAGTTATAGATTTTGAAGGCTTTATTGACGAAGTTCCCTTTGAAGGCGGAAAAGGCACGGATTACAGCCTTGTAATCGGTTCGGGAACATTTATCCCCGGATTTGAAGATCAGCTGATCGGAAAAAACATCGGAGAAGACGTGGACGTTAACGTAAGCTTCCCTGAGGATTACGGCAAGGAAGAGCTGAACGGCAAGCCCGCTTTGTTCAAGGTTGCGGTTAAGGAAATAAAAGTCAAGGAATTGCCTGCGGTGGATGACGAATTTGCAAAGGATATAAGCGAGTTTGACACACTTGATGAATACAAGGCGGATTTGAAAAATAAATTAGAAGAGACAGCAAAACACAAGGCAAAACATGAAAATGAAGACAACGTTGTCCAGAAGGTAGCTGAAAATGCCACAGTCGACATACCGAAAGTCATGGTTGAAAAGCAGATCGACGCCATAGCCAGGGATTTCGACATGAGACTCCGCTACCAGGGGCTGGATCTTCAGAAATACCTTGAAATAATGGGTATGGATTTTGAAGCTTTCAGAGGCCAGTTCGCCGAGAGAGCTGAGAATGAAGTAAAAGTACAGCTGGTTGTGGAAAAAATCAGCCAGGTGGAAAATGTTGAGGTTTCCGATTCCGAGCTTGAGGAGGAGATAGCCAAAACAGCCGAGGCGTACAATCAGTCGGTAGAAGAGCTGAAGAAGACTCTGAGACCTGAAGATATGGAATACGTAAAGAAAGATATTGCTTTCAAAAAGACTATAACGCTGCTGGTTGAGAACGCAAAGCTGGCTTAAAAGCCGTAGCCCGCAGTATAAAGGCAAATTATAAATAAATACCGTGAAAATAAAAAAAATGGTTGGACTCCGGCGGAAATGGGGAATATTATATTATTAGTGGAAGCTTGATATTTCTGATACCGGGAAACTGTGACAGTATATGAAAATATAATATTTGACCGGCTGCCGGAAGTTCCATCGCAAAAAAAATAACATATATTAATATTAACAAGGGAGGTATGGTTATGAGTTTAGTACCTATGGTCGTTGAACAGACTAATCGCGGTGAGAGGTCTTATGATATTTTTTCCAGACTGTTAAATGACAGAATCATTGTTTTAAGTGACGAGGTCAATGATGTGACTGCAAGTCTGGTCGTTGCACAGATGCTTTATCTGGAAGCGCAGGATCCTGACAAGGATATACAGTTTTATATAAACAGTCCCGGAGGCGCTGTACATTCCGGTTTTGCCATATATGACACCATGCAGTACGTAAGGTGCGACGTGTCCACTATTTGTATGGGAATGGCCGCAAGCATGGGCGCTTTCCTGCTTTGCGCAGGAGCAAAGGGCAAGAGGTTTGCGCTTCCCAACAGCGAAATAATGATACACCAGCCGCTTGGAGGAGCCAAGGGACAGGCGACGGACATTAAAATCCACGCAGAAAATATTTTGAAGACAAAGGACAAACTGAACAGAATATTGAGCGACAGAACAGGTCAGCCTCTGGAGAAAATTGAGAGGGATACCGACAGGGATTTCTTTATGTCCTCTGAAGAAGCCAAGGCATATGGAATTGTTGATGATATTATGGTTAGAAGAAAATAGTTGAGGTGCAATGATGACCAGATATGATGAGAAGAAGCAGTTAAAATGCTCTTTTTGCGGTAAATCTCAGGAACAGGTAAAGAGACTTGTTGCAGGTCCGGGAGTCTACATCTGCGACGAGTGTATTGAGCTGTGTTCTGAGATTATTGAAGAGGAATTTGAAGATACAAAAATAGACGCGGAAATCAACGAAATACCAAAACCGAGGGAGATCAGAGAGATTCTTGACCAGTATGTGGTGGGCCAGGAGGCTGCAAAAAAATCCCTTTCGGTAGCTGTTTACAATCACTATAAAAGGATAAACAGCGATGTAAAGTCCTCTGATATCGAGCTGCAGAAAAGCAATATCGTTATGCTGGGACCTACCGGCAGCGGTAAAACCTTTTTGGCGCAGACACTTGCAAGAATATTGAATGTTCCTTTCGCCATTGCTGATGCTACTTCTCTCACCGAGGCCGGCTATGTCGGCGAAGACGTGGAAAACATACTTTTGAGACTGATACAGGCCGCAGATTATGACATTGAAAAGGCTGAAAAGGGTATTATCTATATTGATGAAATCGACAAGATAGCCCGCAAGTCGGAGAATCCTTCCATAACCAGAGATGTAAGCGGTGAAGGCGTACAGCAGGCTCTTCTGAAGATACTTGAGGGAACTCTGGCTTCAGTGCCGCCACAGGGAGGCAGAAAACATCCCCATCAGGAATTTATCCAGATCGACACCACTAACATATTATTTATATGCGGCGGTGCATTTGACGGCATAGATAAAATAATCCAGAACAGGATAGGCAAAAAGTCACTGGGTTTTGGAGCAAAAATAGAGAGCAACAAGGACAAGGATGTGGGAGAGCTACTCAAGGATATACTTCCCCAGGATCTGTTGAAATTCGGACTCATTCCGGAGTTTGTGGGAAGACTTCCCATAGTGGTCACGCTGCAGTCTCTTGACAAAAAGGCTCTTGTCCAGATACTTACCGAACCCAAAAATGCGCTTGTCAAACAGTATCAGAAGCTTCTGGAGCTGGATGACGTATTGCTTGAGATACAGGATGACGCCCTTGAGCTGATTGCCGAAAAGGCAATATCCAGGAACACCGGCGCCAGAGGGTTGAGGGCAATACTTGAGGAGATAATGCTGGGCGTGATGTACGACATACCTTCAATGAGCAATGTTGAAAAGTGCATCATCAACAAAGCGGTAATTGAGGATAATTCGGAGCCCGAGCTTATTTTGAATGAAAACCGCAAGTCTTTAAAAAAAGCGGGTTCAAAAAAAGCGAGAGTAAAGAAGGAATCGGTATCGTAAAGGCAGAATCCGGGATTCATGATTCAGGAGAAAACCTTAAAGGCAGAGGGCAGTAGTACAGCAGAAAGAATATTGAAGTATGGAATATTGACGGGCCGGCAGCAATCTGCCGGCCTTAATTTATGGGCTTTAGCCTGTCAAGAGAGCCTGCTGTTTTACAGCCGGTATTGACTTGGTCCCCTGTTCCGTCCGGAACGGGGGCTTTTTGGCCTTGAGGGCTTATCTGATTGAATTTCCAATACCTGAAAAAATTTGTGAATTTATCCTCTGAATTTGGATAAAATAATAAACATTGCCAATACTATAATATTATCGGCGGAGATACCAGATTCCGGCCGGTGATATGGCCGGTCTGCGTAAGCCGCATACACGGCACTATTGCAAATATGTTTCAGGAGGTATGAAAATGCTCACAACTGCAATGTTTATTATACAGTTCTTTTTCTCAGTGGTCATCGGAATATATTTCTTTTCGCTGCTGAGGACCCAGCAGGGGAACAAAAGCGCCATTGACAAGGAGTCCCGGAAAGAGCTTGAAAAATTGAGAAAACTGCGGGACATACATCTGACAGAACCGCTGTCGGAAAAGACAAGGCCTGCAACTTTAAAGGATATCGTGGGGCAGGAACAGGGCATAAAAGCGCTCAGGGCTTCCTTGTGCGGGTCAAATCCGCAGCACGTGATAATATACGGGCCTCCCGGAGTTGGCAAGACCGCGGCCGCGCGGGTCATATTGGAAGAGGCCAAAAACAACGGTATCTCCCCCTTTAAAAAAGAGGCGAAGTTTATTGAAATGGATGCCACCGCTTTAAGATTTGACGAAAGGGGTATTGCGGATCCGCTCATCGGTTCGGTGCACGATCCTATTTACCAGGGAGCGGGCGCCTATGGAGTGGCAGGAGTTCCTCAGCCCAAGCAGGGGGCTGTAACAAAGGCCCACGGAGGGATATTGTTTATTGATGAAATCGGGGAATTGCATCCCATACAGATGAACAAGCTGCTAAAAGTGCTGGAGGACCGGAGAGTATTCCTGGAAAGCGCGTATTACAGTTCTGAGGACAGCAATATCCCATCCCATATACACGATATATTCCAAAAGGGTTTGCCGGCGGATTTCCGCCTCGTAGGGGCAACCACCCGCACCCCAGATGAAATACCTGCGGCCATCAGATCCAGGTGCGTAGAAATACATTTCAGGCCTCTGCGGGCCGATGAGATCCGCAGCATTTGTGAGAAAGCCGCGGTAAAGGGAGGATATAACCTTATGGCGGGCTGCGGGGAGCTTGTGGCGAAATATGCCCAGAACGGCAGGGACGCGGTGAATATAATACAGATCGCAGGCGGCATATCGGCCCTTGAAAACAGAAGAAGCATTGAAACAAAGGATATTGAGTGGGTGGTGGAATTCGGGCATTACAGCCCCAGGATCGAGAAAAAAGTCAGCGCCGAGGAACAGGTCGGCTGCATAAACGGGCTGGCCGTGGTGGGAAACAGCACAGGTATGGTAATAGACGTGGAAGCGACCGCGCTGCAGGTTCCCCATGGAAACGGCGGCATAAAGATAACAGGCATAGTGGAGGAGGAGGAAATGGACAACCGGGGCCACAAGCTGAAACGCACCAGCTCCGCAAAGGCCTCCGTGGAAAATGTGCTGACTGTTTTAAGGCGGTTTATGAATATTGATTTCAGGGATTATGAGATACATCTGAACTTTCCGGGAGGCATTCCCATAGACGGCCCGTCGGCGGGGATCACAATGGCGGCTGCGGTATTCTCGGCGGTCAGGAACATCCCTGTCAGCGGCAACATAGCCATGACGGGAGAGATATCAATAAAAGGCAGGGTAAAGCCTGTCGGCGGAGTCGTTGCGAAGGTTGAGGCCGCCAGGGCCGCCGGTATAAAAAAGGTGCTCATACCAAGGGAGAATTATCAGGAATTGTTTGAGGACATGGATATTGATGTAATTTCAGTAGAGAATATCGGAGAAGTGATGAAAATGATATTTGGCGTGGATGTGACCGACAGGAAGGACGAAATGGTGATCAGCAGCCCTGTTCCCATTACGGTCCTGACAGCCCAAGGGACGTAATAGAGCATGAAATTAAAGCTTAAGTGATATCGGCCAATACACTTAATGGAAGGACCGCCTCGTATAACAAGGACGTTTACGGGACGGTTTTTTAATGCGCAGGAAAGGGCAGCGGGCAAAGCCACAGTTTGCAACTCAGGTTCGGCCTGTGTTATAATGGCTTGAAAAAAACTAAAACAAATGAAAAAATGGAGATTTTATGAGAAAAAAGACCAGATCGTCATTGGCTGCATTGGCAACTGCTGCCATAATAGCTATCGGAAGCCTTATCGCCTATTATGGCGGCGACAGCCTGCCTTTGAACCTGCCGGCTTCCGGAAGCATAACCCAAGGCGCGGCGCAGGACAGCTCCCTAGGGAATGCTCCTGACCGGGGAGCCGCGAGGGACAGCACGGAACAGGAGCAGAAGGGTACAGGCGAAAGCAGGATATTTTTTCCCGATACCATCGTAAAGGCGGAGAAGGAAGGTATCACACCTTTTGGATACATTGATGCCGCAGTGACGGAGGTTACGGATGGGGACACCTTTCACATAAGCTACGACGGGCAGGAATATAAGGTCAGAATGCTAGATATAGACACTCCGGAATCTGTCAAATCGGGAGTCAAACCACAGCCTTATTCAAAAGAGGCATCGGAGCGGACTAAAAATTCGCTGGAGGGGAAAACAGTCAGGCTGGTATTTGAAAAGGGGATTACCGATCAATTTGGAAGGCTGCTTGCCCATGTAATCCTGGAAGACAATACTTATTACAACGCTTTTATGGTTCAGAACGGATATGCCATCTGCGTTTTTTACAGTCCAAACACACTGCTGAAGAAATATTTTACGGAGCTCCAGGACACGGCCATAGAGAGCGGAACGGGTTTCTGGAAACTGGCTGAGAAGGAAAGGCCATTCATTAAGGACAAAAGCGGAAAATACGTAGCCGCTTACAAAATCAAGGATAAGGCGGCATAATTCAGCCTGTTGTGTTTACATAAATCCTATAATTTAGGACTGGAGCACTAGGATACTGGTAATTATTTTCTATTTTCAGAACATATAAATATTTGGTATTATTAACTTGAACATTAGCATTTCTCCTTTTAGGGGCATGGAGCCCGAAAAGCTCCATGTTTTTTTGTTACCTTTTTATGTAAATCGATTCATTTCCGGCTCCGGACAGCGGTTTCTTCCTGTATCCTTGATAAAAAACAAACATTAGGCTATTATTAAACGAGACAAAGGTGAAATAAACAATTTTTTCGGAAGGAGCGTATGATTTAGTCATCAACTATTTCATACAGGGTTTTATGGATACGCTGATTCTTGGAATAGAAAGCAGCTGTGATGAGACGGCTGCTTCAGTTGTAAAAAACGGAAGACATATAATGTCAAATATAATATCATCCCAGGTGGATTTGCATAAAAAATACGGCGGAGTAGTGCCTGAAATAGCATCCAGAAAGCATGTGGAGCTGATAATGCCTGTGATAAACCAGGCCCTGGAGGAAGCGGGAGTGACGCTGCAGGATATAGACGCGGTGGGGGTGACCTATGGCCCCGGACTGGTTGGAGCCCTGCTGGTGGGACTCACCGCCGCGAAGGCCATATCTTTTACGGCGGAGAAACCGCTGGTGGGAGTACATCACATAGAAGGGCATATTGCCGCGAACTATCTGCAATACCCGGAGCTTGAGCCCCCCTTTATATGCCTTGTGGCCTCGGGAGGCCATAGCCATATCGTGAATGTGGAAAGCTATAACAAATTTGAAATACTGGGACAGACAAGGGATGACGCCGCCGGAGAGGCTTTCGACAAGATTTCCAGAGCCATTGGCCTGGGATATCCGGGAGGTCCTCTTATTGACAAATATGCCGCTCAGGGCGACAGCCAGGCGGTTAAATTTCCCAGGGTATACTTTGACGACGGCTCTCTGGACTTTAGCTTCAGCGGTTTAAAAACAGCCGTGCTGAACCATTTAAACAGGCTGGAGCAGACAGGGGAGAAGGTAAATATACCTGATATAGCTGCAAGCTTTCAGCAGGCGGTAGTGGATGTGCTTGTCAGAAATACCGTAAATGCCGCAAAGCTGAAAAAAATAAATAAAATTGCACTGGCCGGTGGCGTTGCGGCCAATTCCAGGCTCAGAAGCGAGATGAAAAGCACTGCGGAAAAGCTGGGTATTGAAGTAATGTATCCCGAGCTGATATTATGCACCGACAATGCCGCTATGATAGGCTGTGCTGCATACTATGAATATATCAGGGGAGCCAGAGCAGGTCTGGACTTAAATGCGGTGCCGGGACTGAAACTGTCATAATGGCCTACAAAATTTAATTGAAAACCGGGAAATTTCCTGATGTTATCCACAGGCTGTATAAAGAATGAAAAAAACGTGTTTTGCTGTAATATTAACGGGTATAAGGTCGTAGTATTATTTGACATATAATGTAAATAAATCTGCGATACCCTGAATTAACTGGCTCCGGGATACAATATTTCTAAATGTGAATAATTATCTGTGTATAAATTGCGACTTCTGTGGAAATATCTCGAAGCGTTAGGGAATTAAGTCTTTCAGAATTGTGGATAAATATGTGGATATTGTGAATAAAATCGTAAGTTTCTGTGCTAATATTGAGGAAATAGAATAGATTAATATAATATGCAGATACACAGCAGGGTTCCATAAATGGTGTAATAAAGAAACAAGCCGCATTATCAGCGGCTTGTAAGCATTTTATACTGGTTATAATATTCGGTTACATTTTGTACATAATTCTGTGTTTCTGAGAAGGGAGGTATGCCTCCGTACTTGTCAACATTGTTGGGACCTGCATTATATGCGGCCAGTGCCAGACCCAGATCTCCATTGTACCTTGCCAGCTGGTCTCTCAGATACATGGTTCCCCCGTTTACATTCTGTATGATATCAAAAGGATCCGAAACATTAAGCGATTGGGAGGTATCCGGCATAAGCTGCATAAGCCCTTGAGCTCCTGCAGAAGAAATGGCCCTTGGATTAAAGGCTGATTCCTGCTTCATTACGGCGCGTATCAGATCCTTGTCCACACCGTATCTCTGCGAAGCACTTTCGATAGCCGAACTTATCATATTCATCAGATCCGTATTATCAGAAGGAATATATGCGTTCGATCTGGCCAGAGCCAGATTGGCTTTTAAAATGTTTTCCGCCTTGTCGCTGCTGCCGTTATTGTCCCTTATATTTTCCAGCAGTTTGGACAGGGAATTCTGACCCAACAAAGAAGAATATGTATTGTCTCCGGACATAAGACCCAGTGAATCATCCAATCCCAACAAGGAAGCGTCGGAAAGATATTTTTCAAAAGGGACCTCGGAAGTTCCGGAAGTACTGTTATTACTTAAACCGGATACAATACCGGACAATCTGTTTTCAATTTCCGCCAGCTTCTGTCTGAATATAGCATCAACGTCTAAATTCATTTTGACCTCCTACTATTGGTTTGCATCGCATTACATCACAGACTATTATAGTATAAAAAGCATAAAAATAACAGCCATTACTATATATATCGGCTGTTATTTGAAAAAAGTTACATCTTTTTGATCTGGGTCAGGACACTTCAATGAGCATTTTCTTAGAAAATTTCGAGCAGGCATTTCTGGAAGCGCCGTTGTATTCCCTTGCGGAGAAGAGCTTGCATTTTCCGGTTTCCTCATCGGGAGAATCCAGATGGACCAAAAAATATTCGCAATTGATGCATTTGTTGATATTTTGCTGATCCTGAGAAGGGGCAGCGGTGCTTTTATATTTTAAGCATACATAATCAGACGTGACTACGCCGTTATATTTACACAAAATATCCCTGGTCAGATGTAGGGGCAACCCCCGCTCGCAATTGCCGCAGCATTTTATACGCTTCATAAAAAGTACCATTAGCCTTTCTGGCTCACAAAAGTTTGATGATATTAATCCCCATGCCATATACGCGCCGGCGCATATGCAATTCAGCCTTTAGGTTGTATATATTATAACATTTAAAAATATAAATAGTAAAAAAATGGGAAATATAAAAGGAGACGAAAAAGTAATTTAAAGTATTTTATATTGACCTTCAAAAAAATAGTATTCTAAGGTATAATAACCATAAGCAAATTTTGACGATTCAGGAGTAGATATGAAAAAGCCAAGCATATTCAGAACAAGATTTATACCATTTGAGACTGTGGATATTTCCAGCGATGAGCTGCTGTTCAGGGACGATGATATTTTAATAACCAGATGGAAGGCCATAAAGCCCAGGGCGGATATTTCGGGCGGGATCTCATATACGTTTTTAAATGAAGGAATAAAAATCAGCAGATTCTATGATGCGGAAAAAAAGTTTGCATATTGGTATTGTGATATTATCGATGTACAGTATGACAGAGACAGTGACAAATACACATTGATAGATCTTCTTCTTGACGTGAAACTCATGCCCGACGGCACGATGAAGGTCCTGGATGCCGATGAACTGGCGGAGGCGCTTGAAGAAGGACTGATCACGCAGGAACAGGCTTGCAGGTCTCTGAAAAAAATGGACAGCATACTCCGGAAAGTCTACAGCAACAGTTTTCCACCTGCGGTTTGTCTTGAAGAAAAATATTGGGAAGTGTGACCGGGACAGGCAGGAAAAAATTTTGGTACAAAGATGTACTTGAATGATTCGGAGATGATGATCGTGGGAAAACTGATTGACTTGCATGTCCATAGTATTGCTTCAGACGGAAGCATGAGCCCTGCCGAGGTGGTTCGCTATGCCCGGGAAAAGGGGCTTTCGGCAATAGCTCTGACAGACCACGATACCGTAGACGGTGTTGAGGAAGCTCTGGAAGAGGGAAAACGGTCGGGAATAGAAGTTATTCCGGGCATTGAAATTAGCGTTGAGTACAAGCCCGAAATGCATATCCTGGGCTTTTTTCCACGTATAGAGGGATACTGTGCCATCGGAAAAGAGCTGGAGACAGTCAGGGCCGGCAGGGAAGAGCGGAACGGGAAGATTATAAACAGGCTGAATGAGCTGGGCATTGACATAAAAATTGAGGAAGTGAAAAGCGTCGCCATGGGCGATGTCACCGGACGTCCGCATATTGCCAGGGTTCTGGTCAACAAAGGATATGCGGGGAATATGGACGAAGCTTTTGAAAAATACCTGGGCAAGAGCGGCCGGGCTTATTTTAAGAGATTTGGCCTGAAGCCGGAAGATGGGATAAAGGCTATCAGAAACTCGGGGGGCTTGCCGGTAATTGCCCATCCTGTGTTTCTGAGAAAAAGCTATGCCGAAATGGACAGCCTGCTGGCTGAACTTAAGGGCTATGGCCTGGCTGGCATTGAAGCCCTGTACAGTGAGAATTCCAGGGAGGATACCGGCAATTTTTTGAGGCTTGCCATAAAGCATGATTTGATCGTTACCGGGGGAAGCGATTTTCACGGCACATTTAAAAGGGGAATCGATCTGGGCAGCGGCCGGGGAAATCTGGAGGTGCCTTATGAACTGCTGGAGAAGCTCAGAAAGTCGGCCGGGGTATAAAAAAGCGGACCGGGAAATGAACAGGAAGTTGATGGGATGGTAATTTGAGCTAAACCGGAATTAAATTGGAATGTTGAATTGGACGTTGAATTTGGAAGCTTATAGAACTTGACCTTCGGACAGCGCGGTGTTATAATAGGAGCTGTCAGTTGAACAGCAACAACAAAAAGCCCTTTTCAAGAGGGTTATTTTTATCTGATCAACTGATCCGGAGGTAAAAGGTTTGCGCCGTATATGGCAATACCGCATTTTTGGTCCGGTGGTATTATAATTTTGCTGCAGGCGGTTTGTAAGATGGTAAAGGAAGCATTTAAAGTAGTTGCACAAAATAAAAAAGCCCGTCATGACTACTTCATTGAGGAAACAATTGAGGCTGGCATTGTTTTGTCCGGAACAGAGGTAAAGTCCATCCGGCAGGGCAAGCTGAACCTGAAGGAAAGCTATGCTTCGATTGTGAGCGGAGAGGTGATCCTGAGCGGAATGCACATAAGTCCGTATGAGCAGGGCAATATATTCAACAAGGATCCTTTGCGCGACAGAAAGCTGCTTCTGCACAAATCCGAGATAAACAGGCTGATCGGCCTGACTCAGCAAAAAGGCTTCACACTGGTTCCGGTCCAGGCATATCTTAAACATGGTATGGTTAAAATAGAACTGGGCGTGGCGCGGGGCAAAAAGCTCTATGACAAGCGGGATGACATTGCGGCCCGTGACGCCAAGAGGGAAATTGACCGCAAAATGAAGGAACAGTTCAGGTAGGAAAGCAGTAAGCTTATAAACCCTATACAGGTGCAAGAATTGCATTTGCGATTTTTGTCCGGGGCAGGAGAGGAGTTCTCTGAAACCGGCGGCAGTTATATTCTGGTTTCTGGTTATATCTGCAAATGTGATTTTGCCCAGGCACAAGAAGCGTGTTCTGTATGCACGGCATACTTTATATATGGGGGCGTAATGGTTTCGACGGGATTGTTGAGACTTGATAAGCGGGTAGAGGATTCTCGTTGGCCTCTTAAAAAACGGGAACTTAAAATTAAACGCTAAAAACGATAATTTCGCTTTAGCTGCTGCCTAATTAGGCGGCCCGTCAGTCTCAGGTTGCTGCACCTGGGGTAGCTGGCGTCGATAAGTCAGCCCTTTTGCATAGGAAGGTCAAATGCTAGCACTGATCCGGCCGTAGCCTTGAGCCGGATCGGAACTTAAAGGCTACCGAAGCTGATACCTTGCCTGTGGGGGATCAACCTAGGGAAATGTAAGGCTAATGTCCCGCAAGGGAAACGTAGCTTTGCGCAAAGCACAGACTACACCCGTAGAAGTTCTTGAGGATATGGTTTCGGACAGGGGTTCGACTCCCCTCGCCTCCACCAAACGAAATTGAAGCAAAAGGACTTGAACCCTCGTGGTTTGGGTCCTTTTACTTTTGGGATTTTTACGATTCTAAATAAGAGAGCCCATGGCTGTCAGAAAGGCGATAACTGATGGCTAAAAATTTTTTGATTTATTTTAAAATAGGTCTTGCAAAAAATTTTTAATCAATATATCTTTGTTCTAAGGATATCCTTTAATAACTTTAAAGGAGAAATTTGATTGTATGAATCAGGAAAACATCAAAGAGCTTGAAAAAATAATATGCAGTGATTACAGTAATATTTCAGGCATTACTGTGCAAAAAAGCGGCGTAAACCTGTATGAAAAATACTTTAACGGATACACCGCAGATACCGCCTTCCATGTGTTCTCGGTGACAAAGAGTATTATTTCCGCACTTATCGGC
>JAEWSZ010000234.1 GCA_023397905.1 Bacillota bacterium
TCCGATTTTTCTATCCGGTTATCTTGGAACAGATTCATTGGCTGGAGTGGCGCTGCAGATAGTGAACCTTTTCTTGTCAACGCTGATTTATCTGCCTTTCGTCAGGCTGCAGCAAAGATACCATCAGCGTGGCCGGATTACTGTTTTTAAAAACTTAATAAATGAGATTCAATATGTACAAACAAAGCAGCAAAAGAAGCTCCTTAACCGGCACGATGAAACAGGTTCTCTTGCCCGTGCCTTAGTGGCGGAAATAAAAGACGGCTTTAGAAACCAACAAAACCTATGTTTGGAATATCAACCTAAAGTAAATCACAAGGGGGAGGTCATGGGAGCTGAAGCTCTATTACGGTGGACCCATCCCGTTTATGGGTATGTATCCCCCCTCATCATTTTAGCTGTTTGCGAGGAAGCCAACCTTACAAACAAGCTGGGTACATGGATTATAAATCAGGCATTCGAAGATTTGAAGTGCTGGCACCAAAAAGGATATTTCGTATCCCTTTCTGTGAATCTAAGTCCGCAGCAGTTGCAGGAAGACGATTCGTTGGTTCAGACCGTAAAATCCTGTATAGACCGGACCGGCATAGAACCTAAATATATGGAATTAGAACTTACGGAAAACGCTACGATTGACTTAAGCGTTGCTACACAGGATAAACTGAAACAAATAAGAAATCTTGGTGTAAATCTCTCGATTGATGACTTTGGAATGGGACACAGTTCTTTGCTCTATCTTTGCGACTTATATGCCAATATCGTAAAACTTGATGTGTCCCTTGTCCGCACCATTACCAGCGATAAACACCGTCAGCAGATTGTGCAATCTATCCTGTCCTTATGCGGGGGCAATCAAATGAACGTTAAAGTTGTCGCTGAAGGGGTCGAAACGAAGGAACAAGTCCAGATGCTTCATAAACTCGGCTGTGAGTATTACCAAGGCTTTTATTTCAGCAGATCACTGACCAGCGATAAGTTCATCGCTTTTATGAAGGAACATGGATGCATACAGGAAGAAGCGGCTGTTTCAATGGAATAGAAAATTATTTGTGGCGGATTGTTAAGAAAGAGCCGCGGGGAGAGGAGCGACAAAGATGCTGTTAGAAGATCGATTGGAATTAGTGAAACGAATGATGGAGCATCCGGTAATAACGTGGATATGTTTGATTTTACTCATGGGGTTCCTCGTATTTTTAGTCTGGTTGGATCGCAGACGCTCAAGACGATAATGATAAAAGCGGATTCCTATTCAATGCCGGCGCCTTGTTCAATTCTGGTTGATCAAGGTGCCGGCATTATCATTATTCAAGCTTTTTTAATCAACCTGCCTTCAATAAATCTAAGATTACTATAATTTGGAACAAAAAAAGCTGCATTGAGTACATAAAATCTCAAAATTCAAGCAGCACAGATATACTTTGATATAGTACATCGACAGAGTGACTTCATAAAGAATTTACAAAGGAAGGGTGTGATGGTTTTATTCAAAAAAGGACATGACTGGCGATAGACTCGGTCTAGCCTACACCGAAACGGTGGATGACGGAGGGGGTCATAGATGATTGGCGTCATTCTGCCGACCGGGAGCTATTCGTGGTAAAAGCGGCACATCTGAACGTAGAACGATTGGATGGCGAAGCCTGTGGACATACGGATATACCGGGAAAAGATAGCTGATTTCAAAAATGGAGATATGAGCAAATGGAACACATAGCTAAAACGAATCGGTAATTGGAAATTGCTTTGAACTTACCCTATGCATAAAGAATTTAAAAACAGAATATAGCCATTGGCAAACCTGTCTAAAGGCAGGGACGCAAAGCTAGAGGGTCTAAAACGCGGATCGCGTTATGATAGCCTGGCTGCCGGAAGTTGTGTAAAGCCTGCCTTTTCATAAGGGCGGGCTTTTGCTGTATCTGTAGCTTTTAACAGACGTGGGGTATCGAATAAGGTTCTTTTACCTCCCAACGAAGGTGGACAAGCCCATGAATCTTGATGTTGTGACTGGTAAAATGGCATTTTTCTTGTCCGCAAAGACCTTATTCCGGACATGGGTTCAAGCTATACAGCTATGATTAGAAATCCTGCTCACCACGTTTTTCAATAACGTGGTTGTTGTTGCCGCATCCGTTTATGCTGGGTGTGTTTTGGCGGCCCGTACAAATGCTCGTTCCGTTAATACTGTTACGAGACAATGTGTGGTTTTCACATGGGGACTACACTGGCTGTATGCTCTGGAACCATAGATACAACCTGCGTATTGTCTGTAACAGTAGGTCTTTGAGTCTGGCCGGGACCGTAGTTCTTCCGTCCACAGATGAAAAACTCAAGAGATAAACGGAGATGTTTCGGAGCAAAAAGTATGGGCTAACAAAGCCGCCTGGTGAAAAACCAAGCGGCTTTTTGCTTATACAGAAAGGACAGGGGATAATTATGGTCGGATCAGCCTTTACTGTTTTAACAGCAGAAAGGGGTATGTGACGCCGACAAAGAGGCGCTCACTTTTTCAAGTTGTTTACATACGACTGAAAAAATATGTCCCGGCCTTGATTTTTGCAAAATTTACATCATAGGCCGAACTATTTCGTGCGGCCTTTTTTTGAGCCTAGTTTTAACCTTCCGTTTTTCATATAGGATCCGCGCTCCTCCGGTTTCTCTGGTTTTGAGCTTTTCAAAATTCAGAGAAACGGAGGATTGCAAATATGTGGGAACGCAATGACGGAAAAGGTGAATCCAATATTCTTCAAAATCAGTTTACGGTTTATTTAAATAGGGCGATAGACAGAAAAATACGGCAGTATGAAAATTCTCAAATAAGGCTGCAGCAATATGAAATACCTCTGGAGATGCAGGATCACTCTAAAATCTTTCTTACAGAACCGGATATGATTCTCGACCTGCCGCTCATCGATCAGCTTGGCAACATTAAGCTGCAGCAGTTATTAAAGCAGGCAAAAAAACGAGATCTCTACATCTTTCTTGCAAAGACACTGGAAGACCGCTCCTTTGTGGAGATCGCTGACAAACTCAGTATCAGCTATAACACAGTAACATCGGTTTATTACCGGATGGTTCAAAGGCTGAAGAAAGAATTGGGAGGTGAGGATGAATGAATTTTAAGGAACTGCTGGTTCGCGCAAAAGAAAAAGATACCTATGCGCTCAATCAAATCTTCTTGATGTATAAGCCTTTGCTGATAAAAAGGTCCATCTTAGAAGACAAAAGGTTTGATGAGGATCTGTACCAAGAGCTTTGCATGACTCTGCTGGATTGCATCCGGACAATCACAATTAACGACTTCTAAGATCTTCCTCTGCGAAATGACACCAACCGGGCACAGCCTGCCTTCGGTTGGTGTCATTTTATGTAATTCAGCACAGTATTGACCACTGGCAGATGTTTCGCATTGGCGCTTCGTAACGGGAGAAAATCGGCCTTAACCTTTACGAAAGCTGCTAAGGACATCTGCTATGGCATTTAATTCGTCTGTACCAAAGGACTCCAAAGCGTCGTCAAATTTGATTTCCTCTGGCTCCGGAACCGTCCTCTCCGGTAAAGGTTTTATTTCCGGCGTTTTTACCGGAATATATTGCTCTCTTTCCCTTAAGATACGGTTTACGATAGCTTCGATAGTTTTTATATCCAAATCCGCCGTATGCGATATATGCGGCGTTTCACTGCAGTTTTCATAGTGCATAACAGCGTTGACAATATACTGGGCCTTGCTGCGTCGTCCTTGCTGGTTAAGTATTTCTGCTACCTTAAGGTGTGAAGGGTCTGTTTTACTGAATTGAAGGGTAAATTTCGATTCATCTTTTTTATTTGCCATGAGCATCACCTGCGAATTTTTGAAGCTCGATAAAGCAGTTCGTAGCCCCGGGCATTTGCCGCTATATCATCTATAAAAATAGGATCGGAAACTTTTCCTGACGCAATAATCTGATTTTTGAAAAGAATGGAGCCGCCACCTACAAACACCGTTTTCCAGCTCCGCAGATCTATCATGCGTTCACGGAGAATTCCAAACAAATCGTTGATAAACAACTGAGCCGATTCCATAACTGCACGCTTGATATTATCTTCAAAGGGGGAAGCCTCACCCATTAAAATGGTGTCTACATCGGATTCATCAAGCAGCCGGTTCCAATCGGAGTTTACCTGTGATATGACCTTGTTGTAGAAATGGATAACCCCGTTTTCAATGGAATCACAATCAGACTTAGCGGTTCCGCCGGATTTAAATGGCATGTAATCGGTTGTAAATCCTCCGATATCAATAACCATTGTTTTGAAGGAACGGATCTGGCTGTGGACTGTCATGGCCGCCGCGTAAGCCTGTGGATACGCTATAGCCTCATTAATATAGATGGAGTAAGGCTTTCCCCGAAAGCTAAAATTCTCTGTATGACCTTTCATAAAATATTTTTCAAATGCTTCATACTGCGCACCATAATGAGCGGGGGGCAGACCCACGGGAAGCTGAACATGAATGATTGTTCCAGGCTGATAACAGCCCGCGGCTTCAATTTCATATGCGATGGCAAACAGTGTAAGAATATAAAAACGTTCATTCACTGTTTTATTTTCCATATAAGGAATACGATTATCCGAAAGGGAATAGTATTTGCCGTTGAAATGCAGGATCTCTTGGCCGATTGCAGGCCGGGAATCCTTTTCACTCAGGCCTGACGTATAAGCCTTATGAATGGTTTTGATTTGTTTGTTGCCGTGGTCGATTGCTATAATCATAAAAACACATCTCCTTTTTTGTCTTATACTTACTATTTACTGGTTTAATACGTAAACCTTCAACAGCTTTTAGAAGCAAAGTAAAAAAAAGAGCCGCAAAGCAGGTTTCTACTTTGCGGATTCCGTGTTTTTTGTATCGACTGCTGCGAGAAAGTGATCAATTATCCCTGATAAGTGAAAGAAGCGTTTGGAATCAAGTTCTCTCACTTTCTGGTCTAAAATCATCATATCCTTGTCTGCTACATCTCCGGTGAGAAGATAATCGACACTGATCTTGTAAGCAATGCATAGTTTCAACATTGTGTCAGGCATCAACATGGTTTTTGCGTTCTCAGCATCGGAAATCGCCTGCTGGGTTACCTCGGCATGCTCCGCAGCTTCTTCCTGCGTCCAGCTCATTTCTTTGCGCTTGGCTACGAGCCTTTTGCTCATGTCCTGCATTAGTTTTTTCTTAAAATCCATGCCACACCTCCTCTCAGTACCAGTTTACAAATATGGCGGTAATTTTACCATGTTATTTACTTGTATTATTACCGTTATACTTGTATAATGATCCTATCAAATTGAAATAGGAGGGGGATAGGAATAAACTATTATTATGAAGAGCCAGGGCTGCTTTACGACTGCCTGCAGTTCCTTTCCCTCCGCGGCGAAGACTTTAGGCCTATGGAAACGGGGAAATATTTTGTAGAGTTCAAAGAACAAATGCATCAAAAAGGCGAAAAAGTTCCGGAGCATCTTTTTCCGCTTATCTGCCGGCAGGGGAAACCGTACTCCTTTTTGTCTGCCGTATTATTTGACGAGCGGAAATACAGTCAATGTGGATTTAC
>JAEWSZ010000043.1 GCA_023397905.1 Bacillota bacterium
CCAGTGTGACATCCCCCCCGGTTGTGATCGATTTTCTGTATACCGCGGTTTGGTCTCCGGATATGTTGAAAGCTGTCTTTTGATTGTTGTTATAGCCGGTGAATTCAACCTCGATGGGGCGGCCGAATTGTTCACACCAGGCCCTGAAGCTAAGTTCATAGGTTTTTCCGGCCTTCAGCTTTACATTGCTCTGTTTGAACTGGGTGGACCAGCTGAAGGGCACTCCCCATTCGTCGTCCCTTGCCCCATGGTAGTTGATTTTCACGGCTGCGACGCCGTTCTCGATCTTGTAGCTTGACCAATCAGCCGCATTGTTCCAGAACTCCCAGCCGCCGTTTGTATCAAATTTTCCGTTGACTATGAGATTGCCGTCACTGGATAACATCTGCTGCACTATGCTTGTGGTGGCATAGCCTTCCGCTTCAACCGCTATGGTATAGTTCTGGTCCGATGTGAAATTGTCCGCGTTCAGCGTGAGTTTCCCCGCCTCCAGCGTGTATTTGCCGCCGGACAGGGCGGTGCCGTTTAATTTAACAGCACTGACTGCAGCTCTCCAGGCAGGGTCGTCACTGAAGGTTATCTCCGCCGGCTGTCCGACTTTATTGTCAGTGGTATCCGGAGCCAGTGTCACCGGCCTTTTTACAGGCGCATCTTTCACCTGAAGGACCACATTGTCAATGTATATGTCTCCGGCAGCATACTTGGAAGTATTGCCAAGAATGAATTTCAGTGCCTGGGTTTCACTGACCGCCGGTTTAAAGGTGTATGAAAAATGCTGCATTTCAGTTGTCAGGTCCAATGAACCGGTCTGGAAAGCCCTGGCGTAATTTGCATTTTCAACTGTCACCTCTATATCTCTTGGCACCGAGGCCCTTGCATCAAAGGACAGTTCGTATTCCACTCCCTTGGCCAGGTCCATATTTCCCTGGTTGAGCATTACGCCCCAGTTGTCAACTCCAACTCTTGTTACAGATACCTTTGCCTCTCCGTTTACAACCGAGAAGGTAGCTGCCGCGCCCTGGGTGAAAGGTTCCCAGCTTGTGAGCCCCAGTGTGAATTCACCGTTTTTCAGCGGGAACAGGTCTATGTCGGTGTAATCCTTGTCTGTCTGGATCAGAGAAACATCGTCAATATATACGTTTGCATCACTTCCGCCCAGCAGGAAGATCAGCTGAGCTTCAGGATCGCCTGTTTCTATCATTGTAAAGGGTACTTCGAATATCTCCGGAACAGCTGTCAGCGCTAATTCCTGCACCGGCACATAATCCTGGATACCATCCTTGCCTGCAACCCTCAGCCCGATAGTCCTGCCGGCCTCGGAACGGGCCTTGAACCTGAGCATGTATTTACCGCCGGCCTCCAGCTGTATACCCTTCTGATTTACAACTATTGCCCCGGCATCGGCTCCGCCGTTGGTTATATCCGCCGTAAGCTCCCTTGTGTTCTCCGGAACGCTGATAGTTGCCGCCGCATTTGTCTTCACCACATTCCAGTATGCCAGCCTGTCGATGGTGTATTTGTCGAAAGCTCCGTTGTAGATGCGGTTTTCACTAACAGGCAAGGGATTTTTCGAAGCACCGTAGTCTATTGAAGGCTCAGCGATTTCTTCAACCCTTACATTCCCTATCCATACGGAGCCCGTGTCTGTGGCGCAGTTAAACTCGATACGCGTGAGTATATCCGAGGCCGCGGCCATCTGGAAGACATATTCAAAATGCTTCAACTGGGTCGTGAGGCTTGCCGAATAGGAGTCGGAATATGCAGCCCAGCCGCCTGTTGGGCCGCCTCCCAGTTTGGTGCTGAGCGTTCTGTTCTTGTCGGCCTTCGCATCAAAAGAATACTTGTACCAGCGGCCCTTGCCCACTGTGGTGAGCTGTTCAAGCTGTACCGAGTATGCCTGGGATCCCCGGTTTGTAACATTGACCTTAGCGAATTTGGTTCCGCCCACATCTTCAACGGTTACGTTTGCAGCTCCTCCGAACTGGGCATTGTGGACATAATTCCACCCGTCTCCGAAGAGTTCGTCTGAGCCTTCCGGGTTATTGTTTATACCGTTTTCAAAATTGACGTCGTTCACAAGGTTTCCTGTTGCATCCGGCTGTCTCGCCCCATCAGGCAGAGGTTCCTTTGGAACGGAAGGTGCTTCCGGAGTTTTGTAAGGCCTGCCTGTCAGGTTGTAGACTCTTACATAATCCACTTCCATCCGTGTGGGGAACATGTCGTCAGATGGCTTTATACCTCCGTCAAAATTTCCGCCGATGGCCAGATTCAACATCAGGTAGAACTTCTGGTCAAAAGGCGCCGGGAATGAATACGGTTCTTCACCGTTTGCCCCGTTTGTGTTCCAGCTCTTCTGCGTCTGGAAAAGCCTTCCGTCCACATACCATCTGAATTCACCGGGTTCCCATTCTATGGAATATGTATGGAATTCATTTATAGTCTGCCCGTCAGGGAACACCTGATCGGCGCCAGTGTATTTGTTGCTGGGATATGCGCCGCCATAATGCAGTGTGCCTGAAGTAGTTTTCGGCAGCCTTCCCTTTGCTTCCATTATGTCAACTTCCCCGGATGCGGCCCAGCCGCCATATACGCCGTCTGTTGGCATCATCCAGAATGCCGGCCAGAAGCCCTGGCCCACAGGAAGCTTGATGCTTGCTTCAAATTTGCCATATTTCCAATCGGCTTTTGAGAACAGCTTTGCGGAAGTGTAGCTCCGTCCTCCGTAATTTTCCTTCTTTGCCTGAATAACCAGCTTACCGTCCTGTACGACCGCATTATCAGGTTTGTAGTACTGTTCCTCGTTATTGCCGAAACCGTCTCCCTTATTTTCCGTTCTCCACTTATCCGTATCCAGTGCCGTACCGTCGAATTCGTCGTTCCAGACCATAGTCCAGAGCTCTTCAGGCGGTATATCTATCACATACTCGGCGCTGGCAACTTCCGAGTCGGCCATTCCCTCTTTTACTGCTATGGCCCTTATTGTCTTGTTCTCATAAACTGTTATCGGCGCAGTGTACTCAGCAGATGAACCGTTTGGCGCCGTCCCGTCGGTGGTATACCTGATGGTCGCACCTGCCGTAGCGCTGGTTATAGTCACCGTCTGTACTGAACTGTATGTGCCTGCTGCCGGAGTAAATTCAGGTACAGCTACCTGCTGCAGCGATATATCTATCACATAAGCCGCACTGGCTACATCCGAGTCCGTCATTCCTGACTTCACAGCTATGGCCGATACTGTTGTGCTTACTGCGATATCAACAGGTCCGGTATAAACAGCCGAACTGCCGTTTGGCGCCGTTCCGTCGGTGGTGTATCTGATGGTCGCACCTTCGGTAGCACTGGTTATGGCCACTTTCTGTACTGAACTGTATGTACCTGCCGCCGGGCTCAGTACAGGCGTCGCTGCCTTTTGCACCTGGGCCGGCGGAGGATTTGAGCCGCCCGACGGGCTGCCGCTTCCGCTGTTCACATAGGGCAATGCCCCTGTCACGCCGTCGATAATACCTCTGGCGCCTTTTGCCACGGACCTGTCGTTGATTTTTATATCAGCCGCATTTATTATGGCACTTTCAACTCTGCCCTTGACTTCTAATACGGTACCTCCCGCATCTTCCGCTATAGTCAGGTTTTTGACTGCAGAACCCGCGGCCACACGGATTATGACTCCCGGGCTGTTGCATATGACAGAATCAACATTTCCCGATATTTCAATGACCGTACCTGCCGGAGTATCGCTGTCAATGACTATGCTGCTCTTTGCAGATGTGCCCTTAACCTCGTATATGACTCCCGACCTAACGGTAATCGTAGCGCTGCTGTCTGTGGAAACTATCCTGACATCCCCTTCAGCCTTGTCTACCACAGTTTCGGTCAGTGTACAACCCGTGATGTGTATACTGTTCTTTCCGCCGCCGTTTATATAGGTTTTCCCGGTTACTGTCACATTTTCCAGAGTGGCGTCACCCTCGCCTATACCCTCGGTAAGATAGAGATTTCCGTCTATCGCCGCATCCTTGACGGTCACACCTGCCGTATTTATGATCACATTTCCTTTCAGCCCTGAACCCGTATATTCTCCCTTGGCATTGTACAGCTTGCTTATGGAGTTGCTCAGTACTTTCAGAAATTCAGCGCGGGTTATGTTTTTGTCCGGTCTGAAGGTTCTGTCCTCATAACCGCCCATAATCCCGTTTCTGATGACAGCGTCTATCTCTTTTATTCCAGCGCCGCCGTAATCAGCCATGTCCGCATACTTATCTGAATAATCCAGGCTTTCTCCGTACTCCAGCTTAAATGCCTTGAAAACCGCCGCAGCGACCTCTGCTCTGGTTATGGGGACATCCGGCTTAAAGGTATTGGCCCAGCTGTCTATATAACCTGCCGCCGTGGCCTTTGCCGCAACTGATGAGTACCACGAACCGTCTTTCACATCTTTAAATTTTTCACCGCCGGTCCTGCCGTATCCGAAGATCTTGTTGACCACAGCACAAAATTCTGCCCTTGTCAGATTATTGTCCGGTCTGAAGGTCCCATCCGGATATCCGCTGAACAATCCCAGCTCTGTCCATTCTGAGATGGAGTCCGCAGCCCAGTGCCCGGATATATCTGAATATCCCTGGACTGTCGGATTTTCAACAGCTGCCGCGCCCTGGATCACGCCTGTGAACAGCATGCAGAAAATAACCATCATCGCAAAAAATCGTTTAAACATACTTTACCTCCAATTTTGTCTAAAATTAGAAATATTTTACATATAATGGCCGAAAAATTTCCCCCTATATTGAGTGTTTAGGGGGAAATATTTTCAAGCCAAAATCTTACTTCGCGCCTACTTTAGCCTTGTTTTCAGCGACTTTTGTCCTCTGATAATCCAGAGCCTTCTGATAATCTATGGATGTCTTATAGTCTTCATAATCCTTCCATATCTTGTCGAATTCCGCGTCAGTTTTGGCCATCAACAGCTTAGGCAGGATTTCTCCCCATCTGTTCTCAGCCTTTGCCAGGATTTCTCCTTCATCACTGTCCGCAACAGGTCTGGTATTATCATAAACACCGTAGTGAACACTCTTGCCTTTTGCCCATTCACGATACTGTGTGAAAGGTTGGCCCGGATCAGGCTCCCAGATGTTCATCATTGATGAATTCCACATCCAGATTTCACCGAAGGTGTTGTACTTCTGCTTGAAGGTAGCCATGTCGGAGTTCTTCATCTTGTTGACTTCATCCTTTATAACCGGCTTATTATCAACCATGTCATAGGTCTCGCCTTCTTTTCCGAGGTAAACAGTCTTCTGTCCGTCCTCGCTCAAACCGTATGTCATCAGCTTGATTGCTCTGTCAGGATTCTTGCAGTTCTTTGAAATCATTGTAAGCTCCCATCCTGAGTAACCGGATACGCTGAGTGTGGGCGGATCCTGCTTGCTGTTTGCAGGGCCGTCAACTGAGATGTAAATTTCATTAGGCTTGTTTGCATATAACTGTCCAAGCGGAGTCATAGCGTCTTTCCACTGATAAAGCAGTGCAAAATACCTTCCCTGCTGGATCTTTTCCTCAACTTTTGTTCTGTCGTCCACATATATGTCTGTGGGCAGCATGCCCAGTTCGTTTGCTTTTCTGAAAGTCTTGAGCCAGCTGATGTAATCGGTACTCGGATTTCCGCATTTTAGATCAAAGTACTGACCGTCGATTTCTCTCGGCACTGCCAGGTATTCAAGAAGCATATCTTCAAAAGCGTTATTGCCTGTGCTTGTGAAAGGAGCTGCTCCGAAAGGCACCAGCGGCTGTCCGTTGTCAACCTTCGGGAATTTATCCTTTGCAGCCTTAAGTGCGTTTATGAATCCATCCGGAGTTCTCATATCCGGGCTGCCTATTGCCTCATAGATATCCTTTCTTACCATGAAGGATCTATTGGATATTACATTATACTTTGTGGTATCATCCGGAGTGTTGCCGTTGCAAGGATATCCGTACAGGTTTCCGTCCTTGTCCTTATACCAGTTTATAATGTCAGGGCTTGCCACTTTCCAGAAATACGGGTCGTATTTATCCGCAAGTTCGTTTATCTTGTAGGTATAAGTATCTGTAGATAATTGCGGAACCTGCTGTTCATACCATCCCAGCGTCAGCATGTCAGGTAATGAGTTTGAAGCTATCATTGTATTCAGCTTCTGCACATTGCTTCCGACGGGTACAATGAAATTGATATCAACTCCGGTCTGCTCCTTTATCAGTTCATGAGCAAGATTTCCCTCCGGGTTGCTGAACCATGTTTCATTGATGTACCAGTCGATGGTGATTGGTGAAGTATCCTTCTTCCAGCCTGCTTCAACCTCTGCGGCAGTGGTGCTTCCCGATGCAGTTGATACTGCCGGGGCACTTGAAGATGCGGATGAATCACCGCTGGACGAGCCGCCGCCACATGCCGCCAGCATCGTAACTGCCATTGTCAATGCCATTATCAGGCAAAGAACCTTAGCAATTCTAATCCTTTTCATAAAATTCCCTCCTGTTTGTTTGCGTTTTTATATAAATCCGGATTTTTCCGTCCGGTTTTTATATCGCGGGATCACTCTTTCACCGAGCCCAGCAGCATGCCTTTTACAAAATGCTTCTGGAGGAACGGGTAAACGCACATGATTGGAACGGTTGTTATAAACATGGTGGCCATCTGCAGGGACGTTGAAGTAAATGTAGTCGTGCTGACCGATCCTGACATAAGCGACGTCTTGCTGGCCTCTGACGTAACTATCATTTTATACAGGTACGTCTGTATGGGGTGGAGCTTGTCATTGTTTGTGTAGATTATCCCCATGAAATAATCGTTCCAGTTGAATACGCCGTTGAATAATACAATGGTTGCCACTACCGCCTTTGATACCGGCAGAATAATTTTTATGAATATTGTAAAGGAATTGGCCCCGTCAATCTTCGCCGATTCTTCAAGCGCCTCCGGAATGGATCTGAAAAACGCCTGGAATATGATAAGGTCGAAAAAGCTGAACATTACCGGAAAGACATACACCAGGAAATTATCAAACATCCCCAGGTTCTTGATGACAATAAATGTGGGAATAAGTCCTCCTGAAAAGAACATTGTTACAAGTCCCATTGTCATATAAATCTTCCTGCCAATCAATTCCTTTTTCAGGAACGCATATGCTACCATGGCCGTAAAGAACACATGACATACTGTCGCAATCAGCGTCCTGGCTATGGACAGCATAAACGCGTTAATGATCTCATTGTTTCTGAACACTTCCTTGTAATTATCTATTGTAAATTTGCGCGGCCACCAGTACATTCCGCCCTGGACCGAATCATAGCCGTTGTTGAATGAATGTATGAGTATGTACCATATGGGGTACATGGCCGCAAAACAAACCAGCGCCATAAACGCTATATTAAATGTATCAAATATTCTGTCGCCAACGCTCTTTTTTATCTTCATATTTTTACCCCCATTAGACCAAAGATGTGCCCGTCAGCTTCTTTGAAGCTTTGTTTGCGGTGTAGAGCAGGATAAAGGCAAATACCGACCTGAACAGCCCCACCGCCGTTGCGTACGATAAACGGCCGTTTTCTATACCGAGCCGGTACGCGTATATGTCAATTACGTCGATTACATCGTAAAGCACCGGTTTGTAGAAAACAAACAGCTGATCAAAATTGGAGCCCAGCAGATTTCCTATATTCAGGACCAGAAGCACCGCAATAGTCCCTCTGATGGAAGGAAGCGTTACATGCCATATCTTTTTGAATCTTCCGGCGCCGTCAATAACCGCGGCCTCAAACATATTTGGATCTATGCTGGATATGGCCGCTATATAGATAATGGCGTTCCAGCCGATCTCCTTCCACACCTCCGAGGTTATGAGTATTCCCCAGAAGTACTTTGGCGTGCCTATTAAGTGAACAGGCTGGTTCAGTATTCCGATCTTTACCAGAAGATCCGTTATCATTCCCGTATCAGAAAGCCAGTTGTACATGATACCGCCCACGATTATCCAGGACAGGAAATGCGGCAGATAGGATATGGTTTGTACCAATTTTTTAAATTTTACTGAGAAAAGCTCATTCAGCAAAATGGCAAAGATTATCGGGATGGGGAAACCGATGACAAGCCTTAAAATATTAAGTCCAAAGGTATCCTTCATAACCAGCCAGAATCTGCTGTCTGAAAAAAATTCCTGAAAGTTGGAAAATCCCACCCATTTGGAATTTAAAACGCCCTTTGCCACGTTGTAGCGCATAAAAGCTATAATAATGAAATACATTGGGATGAAATTAAATATTATCATCCAGATCACGCCCGGAATAGCCATGGCCTGTAAATCTTTCTGAGCCCAAAATTTAGAGAGCATTCCCATAAATCCTGTTTTTTTGGTTAGCCTGGCGTTGTTTTCTATGACAGGTAAATTAGACAAATTGAACACACACCTTCCTCAATTGCAAGAATCTTGAATTATAAATGAACTGCATATCGTGTGGTAAACCATCCGTTTGTAATTTCATTATAATTTAACCTGTGAGGTTTATACAGGTAAGTGGTTTTAGATTTGGTTCGATTTTTTTAGTTATCTTACACAAAAATCACATACTTTTTCAAAATTTAATTGTAGAAATGCACCACATCCCCTCTCAGCCCTCTTGTCCAACCGGGAGATTTATTTTACGGGATTCGGAGGCAGCTTCATGGTAAGCCGGGTAAAGGAATCCTTCCGGCTTGTTATTTCAATGCCGTATTCATCCCCGTAAAACAGTTTTATCCTCTCATTTATATTCCGCAGTCCTATGCCGTTATTTCTCCTTTTTTCAGGCATGTCTTCAGAGGGCATATCCGTCAGAAGTCCCTGCCTCACTTTTTCAAGGCGCTCTTCATCCATGCCCGTGCCGTTATCTATTATTTCAATAACAGTATTTTCTTCGTTTGAATAGCCCTGGACAGCTATGCGGCCATCGCTGCCAAGGGGTTCTATACCGTAATGGATGGCATTTTCCACGGCGGGCTGGAGCATCATTTTAAGGATCTCATAATCCATCAGCTCCTGGGGGATGTCAATTTCCAGATGTATCTCAAAGTCGTACCTTATATTCATAAGGATGATATAGTTTCCGATATAGTCTATTTCCTCCTTGAGCCGGACATATTCCTTTGTCCACTTCATGCTGTAGCGCAGCAGCTTGCCCAGAGAGGTAATGGCGTCGGCCACTTCATATTTGCAGTCGATTTCCGCCATCATGCTGATATTTTGAAGAGTGTTGATGATAAAATGGGAATTTATCTGTGTAAACAGCGCATGTATTTCGGCGTTTTTCTTGGCCTCCTGTTTTTTGACCACTTCCGAGATCAGATCCCCTATTTTGGAAAGCATTCTGTTGAAGTGGAAAGCAAGCTCGCTCATCTCATCCTGTCCCGAGATGTTTACCCTCACGTCCAGCCTTCCGTCCTCGACCTTTCTCATGGAAGCGATGATCTGCTTCATTTTTACCAGAAGAATATTTGTGAAAAAATAGATCAGAAAACACAGCACCAGCATGGCAAGCAGGCTTTCAGCCACAATAAGGTTCCGCGTATTGTTTAGATTGGAGCTTATGCTCTCATTGGTGACCACATAGCAAATGGTACAATCCAGCTTTTCTATGTAGTCATATATCAGATTCATTGAAATGTTGTTCCTGTTTATATTCAGCTGGCCGCTTTTGCCTTTTAAATCACGGTCTCTCAGCATATCCTGAAAGCTGGTCTTGTCCATTTTATATTTAGCGGCAAAGGGACTGTTCCTGTCGTAAATAATATTGCCCCTGTTATCCAGAACAAAAGCGATCATATTATCCTTTTCAGACTGTGAAAACATGTGCCTGAAAAACGTGTCGGTATATATGCTGGACTCTATAATGCCCAGTTCGTTGAAATTTGAATATTTCAAAGGCACATACACGGAAACCACATTTTTTCTCTCTATGGTTCCGGGATTGAAATTGTCCTCCACATGGTCCAGCATCCAGTAGCCGTTTGGATCCTTGTCGTACTCCTCAAGAATGATCTGCTTGTTTTTCAGCCTGGAGTCGCTGTAAACCACCGAGCCTATTTCAGGGAAATTGGGATTGCTCGCATAAATTCTGAATTGATATATATCCGGGCTCAGATTCCTTACTTCCAAGATCTTTTTTGATATGTCCTGGCTGAATTCAAAAATGGTGCTTTTGTCGCTCTTGTCCCAGTTTTTGATATACAGCATCGTGTCATAGTCGCTGGCGATGGCATTGATGGTTCTGTAGCAGGTGTCCATCTCCTGTTCTATGCTGTACTTGGACTCCTTCAGAAGGGCTCTGGAATCATTTATCAAGTCCAGCTCCGTCGAATTATTTGCAACATTTATGAGCTGGCCTGCAAACACGACGATAGTCACGCCCAGAACGGCGGAATACACAACCATGAGCTTATGGGCAAGTCGCAGATTGCTGAATGATTGTAATAATTTAAGAAACAGCTTTTTAACCCTCATGCGCGTAACCCCCGTCATGGAAACCGCCTAGTTGATATACAGCCTTTCTCTGAACTCCTTGGGAGATATACCTGTAAGTGTCCGAAATGTGGTAGTAAAATGCTTTGTGTTATTGTAGCCCACCATTTCCGATACTTCATAAATTTTATAAATGGAATTTTGCAGCAATTCCTTTGCTTTTTCAATACGTATCATCCGCAGGTAATCCACAAAATTCATCCCCGTCTTTTCCTTAAACAGGATTGAGAAATAGGAATAATTCAGGCTGATATGATTGGCCACCTCGGCCATGGTCAAATCATTGCGGTAGTTTTCCTGAACATATTTAACGGCCATTTCAATGGTTTTGTCCGTATTGCATATATTTTTGAATTTTAAAAGGACTTCGTTGATATTTAAAATGAATTTTTTTACAAAACGTGTGAATTCGTGTATGTCGGCAAATTCGTATATGCTTCTGAAACCCGATTCCTGCTCCTTTATAAAATCTATCTTGTGAGGAATATACTCCGACAGGTATTCTATAATGTCGTTTTTCAGCATTTCAGAAAGCTTTTCCAGATAATCAAGGTGATATTTGTATATGACATTGTAATCAAAAATCTGATTTATAATTTTGCATAATTCTTCCTTGCGCTCGGTATCCAGCATCCCCGTCAGATTTTTGACCATGCGGACGGGCAGTACGAAATTGCGGTCCGGCTCCGGGATACCGCCGTAGCTTACCATATTTTTATCCGGAATCAACAGCTTGTATTTGAGGGCGTATTCGGATTGGCTGTAGGAAAGATTCATTCCGGCGGCATTTTTAAATGCCCCGCCTGTTCCGGCAGTGCATTTGCAGCCGTACATCCTGTCCATGGATTCCAGCAGCCCGGCAATGTCCGTCTTTACGTTGAGTATGGCAGCCACATTGTCCTTGCTGTCCATAAAGCAATATCCGAAAATATCATCTTCTGAAAAAATCTTTTTTAAGTTTGAGACGAGGGCGGTATTATTTTCCCGCTTGTCTTCATATGAATATGTCTCGCAGGAGTTGAGCACCGCCACCTGATATTCTTCATTTGCAAAATCCAGGCCGCAGTCATAAAATATCCTGTCCGCTTCCTCTTTGGAGGTGTTTTCACTTAACAGCATAAGCTTGAGCTGATTTACGAAATATTCGGAATTTCTGCTTTCATCAGCTTTCGTTCCGTTTCTTTGCTTTTTGTAGTATTCCGTTTCGGCCTTTTTGACAATGCTGAGCAGTTCATTTCTGTTCACCGGTTTCAGCAGGTAGGCCTTTACACCGTAATTGATCGCTTTCTGGGCATACTTGAAATCGTCATAGCCACTTAAGACCACTGTATATGGTTTGTACTCCATGCAGTCGATCCTTGATACCAGCTCTATTCCGTCAATTTGCGGCATGATCAGGTCGGTTATGACAAGATCATACTTGAATTGAGACAGTTTTTGAATCGCCTCAATTCCGTTTACGCATTCGTCGATTTCGGTAAACACCGAATCGATTCTGGAAATAATGGCTCTAATGCCATTTCTGATATACTTTTCGTCGTCAACCAGTAATGCTCTAGCCAATGTCATTCCCTCCAAGGATATATTTTTAATGCTTTCATCAGCCGACATTCCTAATTTCATTATATATAGAAAACATTCCCATTTCAAGCATTAACGCAATCTATTAATAATGAATATACCCTTTAAAGCTGCCTGCCAATCACTGCAGACATACATCAATTTCGCTTATCCTGCCTTCTCTGATGCTCTCAGCCAGCTGACCTTCAATAACATTCCCTTTTACTTCCCAGGTCTGTCCCTGTACTCCTTTAAGATTATAACCAACCGGCTTTACTCCGTCGTCTCCAAAGGTGTCCTTCCTGTCCGGATTGATATAATTGACCATGGCGCCTCCAAGAAACTTAAAGGTCACTCTGCCCTTCCGGTCAAACAGCCAGCCGGGGAGCAACGGACTTAACCTCAGTTTCAGTTCTCCGTCTTCAAAGGTAAAGACGTTTTTACCCGTCATCATCAAAAACCAGATGCTGAGCATCTCAGCCGTTGAGCCGGTCATCCTGGACACAAATCCTCGGCCGTGGACCGATTGGTCGGGATTTGCGGAGCTGGCGATAAACGAAGAATTTTCCAGCGTGCTTCTGCCGTATATCTCCGGCTTCATAAAAGGAACCAGCATTGTCTTTATGTCCTTGAAAAACTGCTCATATAATCCTGCCTGCAATATGGAATAGAGATATTTGTACTCCATATGCAAAAATATGGCTTCCCGCTCCAGCCAGCCCGGAGTAAAAGCTCTGAGCCTTCCGATTTCAGCGCTGGTGTCTTCCAGCGGTACCGAGGTCTTGTACATCTGGAGCTTTGAGTCCAAAATATCGCTTGCCCTGACCTCCTCATAGAGTCTGAGGGCTTCATCCCTGTCCCGCAGCGTTTTCATCACCCTGGCCGGCCCTTCAAGAAAAGCTGGCAGAGGCCTGCATTGAAATTCCTTTACCTTTACGTTGCGGTAACCGTTCACCGGATTGCTCCTGCCCTCAAGCACTTCGTAATCCACGGCCTCATAGGTGAAATATGTGGGATATAGCCCCTTACCATATGTCAGGGCTTTGTCCATCCCTTTTTGCAGCTTTATTCCGAACTTTCTGAAAAGCTCCAATATGTCTTTGGTGCGGAATTCAAGCTGCTCTCCGTCTATGCCTCGGCGTATGTTCTCCCTGTATTCTTCCTTTGCTGATGACGCCAGGTCCCAGTATTCAAAATCCGAAAGCTCAGAAGACAGGTTTTTGTCCAGTAACTCGCCTGTCTTTTTCAGCAATTTTCCCGTTTCAACCGGCAGCATGACGCTCCTGTCGGCTTCTTCACTGATGCCTGTTATAAAGTCCACAATCCTTTTCAGCTCCGCCGTTTCGCATATGCTGGAGCCAAAAAGCCCGGACAGGCCGTTCAATGCGTCATTCCATCCCGGCCTTCCGCCCTCGGCTTCGATTCCCATCCCTTCAGGATCCAGGCTGTCAAACTTTATCAACGCCAGGGAAAGCAGCTTGACATACAGGTCGGTTTCATATATTTCCCCTGTGCCGTTTTTAGTCCTCAGCCAGCACTGTTCCCCGGGCCGTGCGGCTTCTTCCTTTTCTTCGAGTATGGCGCCGTATTGCCTAACCATTCCATTGGCTATGACATATTTATCTGATCTTGGCAGCACATAAACCGGACTTTTGAAAAAACGGTAGCTCCGGTCCCCGAAAACAAAGCTTTTCTTTTTATCGGGGTAGACTGCCAGATACGAATCTATCAGGTCCATATTATAGGTCCAGTGGTCGCTCCAGTAACCCTCTCCGAATTCGGCTTCAAAATTCTGAGTTGAATTTGCCAGCACCCTTTCCAGAAAGGCCTCTTTTGAAATCTTAATTACCGTTTTATGCCCGGCAATGAATGAAATAAGTTTCCCCGGGGTAAATTCCGAGCCCAGCAGCTTTTTGATCTCTTCCCTGTCGGTGTCCAGAAGCCCTTCTATTTCGCCCCATGCGCCGGAATCAAAGGTAAATGTGCAGCCTTTTACAGAAAGAGGATTGTACCCGTCTGCCTGTATGAGGTTCATAAAATGCCTTACGTTGAAATCCCCCACCTCCGGCTTGATCAGGACATCATTCCTGCGGTTTTGGCTGACATCCCTGAAATTGCCGTTTCCCTGGGAATACAGGGCCGGTTCCAGTGAAAAAAAGTTGTACTCCCGCTCCAGATCTCCATGCTTCCTGGAGAACACATGGTATACGTGATTCCTGCCGCCCGCTTTAAATACCAGCGGATATCCGCCCCTCAGCAGATTGTCCAGGTAGCACTGATAAATATAGTTATCAAAAAGTCCTGATGCAGTTTTGGTATGTACATCCTCGACCAGCTTTTCCGCAAGCTCCGCCGCTTCTTTTTCCTTTTTGTTTATAAATTGCAGATTGAATTCCTTTTTTCTGGAATTTATCAGCTCCACGCCGGATATGTGCCCTATTACGGTGCACAGCACAAGGGGCCTGCTTCCCAGGGTTGTCTTAAGGGCCGAAAAACCGCCGGACACCTTGTTCTGGGCCACCTGCTTTCTTTTCAGCAGCTCTTCCGCGCCGCAGTCCCATCCGTCGGCTTTTGTAAAAGCGGTATTATATCCGAAAATGACTTCCATATCGAAAATAGGTGGCAGAAGCCCTTCGCTTACAGAAGAAAATGAAAGATAGAAATTCCCCTCTTCATATTCGCTGACTTCCACCGTATCGGCAGTTGAGGCCCTGAGCTTGTAAAAAGCAATATTGTTCTCGGTATTATACACCTCAAACCAGGCTTTTACGAGATTGGACATTTCCTGAAATTCGTCGTTTCTCGCTCCAAAGGGCAATATCTGAGGCAATCCGTCCAGAAGCTCGATTTCTTTTGTGCCGCCCTCCAGATTTTCTATTTCCACCTTCCTGACAATGGCGGCATAGCTTTCACCCGGCATCGTAAAATAGGTCACCGTGACCCTGAGCCCCATTGTCCTGTTTTCTTCAACGATCCTGACAATATTTTTTTCGATTATCAGTTTCCTTGAGTACTCATCTGCTGAAATTGAGGAAAAGGGTTCGTGAATTTTCCCGCCGTATTTGATAAAGGTCCGGAATCCTTTTCTTTCAACATTCTGGTACATGGTATGAGCCGGAAAAAACTCCATGATGGTGCTGTCCCTGTCCTTTACACCGAAGCTTCCCATTACCTGCCCTCTGTTGACGTAAAAGGCCCACATGGGAATGCCGCCGGTTCCCGCAATTCCCGGCAAAAAGCTGGCAAAGGTCCTCGCTTTATCATAATTTTCTATAATAAACTCATTTTTCTCATTGAAAATATACCCTGGATTCACTAATATTTTCTCCCTTCAGTTCGGTTACGCCAGCTCCAGCTCCAATATATGGGCGGCATTTCCGTCCAGCGCTTCTATCACGCCTCTGTCTATTATTGCAGCGCCTTCTGAATGCACAAATTCCACAGTTTCACGGTCAAGCCTGATATCTTTTATGGTGTATTGATCGTAGTCCAATATTTGTTTATTATTGAAAACGATACTCAGCCTTTTGCCCGCAAATATGGTATTCACGCAGGCCGAACCATTCCCGTCAAACTGTTCCTTTTTCAGCTTTGGCTCAATCAGCAGGCTGCCGGTTTTGCCCCGCACACCATATACCTCAGTCTGCATGAGCAGCATGAGCCAGCTGGCTGAGCCGGTCAGGTAGTGATACATGCCCCTGCCTCTCTCATTTATATACTCCGGTATTCCGGGATATATCCTGGCCTTGTTGAAATCGGCTGAAATGCCGTACATGGATTTCAGAACATCATACCCGTCCGATACAAAGCCTCGTTTATACAGTGCAAAAGCATACATAACAGCCATGTGGCTGAATATGGCTCCGTTTTCCTTGTGCCCGAAGGCAAAGCCGAAGCATCTGCCCATATCCAGCTTTATCTCTCCGAAATTGCTGTTGAGCCTGTATCCTCCCAGCCTGCCGTCATACAGGTAGCGCTTGACGGCGTCTATCAGTTTGCTGGTCTGCTCTTCGGTGGAAACGCCCATCATGACCGGAAATACCTGGCCTGTAAGTGTCATCCTCACTCCCGAAGCTGTTTCGCCTTCCACCTGTTTGCCGCTGTTGTCATAGTAGCCGTTAAACCATTGGAAACCGTCAGTCGACCTGACTACTTCATTTTTCCGGATATGTTCTGACAGCCACTGTCCCTTTTTTATAAGGTCCTGGGAAACCCGGTCTATATCCAGCAGGACTTTTTCCCCGCTGACATTGTGCCTGCAGGCGTTGTAGTACTGTGCCAGCAGAGCGTTCTTCGCCTTTGGATCACTATAGTCCACGCCGCTGCCCAGAGTATCCAGAAGTATGGCTATTTCTGAGGACACCTCCAGCTGTTCCACCGCTTTCAGGCTTTTAACCTCCTGGAGCAGTTTGCCCAGTTCGATCAGGTTTCCGGCATAAAATGCCGTAAAAGCCACAGTCTCTCCTTTTAAGGCGGCCATATCGAAGGCGTCGTTCCAGTCCGCATTTTCAATGCGTATATTGTTATGCTCGCCTGCATTGAAAAAGGCGGCGAGATTCTGGACCAGTATATGTTCAAAAATGGTTCCGGTATATATGTCGCCATTCCCACTCTTCTGCCTGTTTCCGTACTCCGGAGTCCACGCTTCATCCAGACCCTTTGACCTCATTATCAGCCGGTCTTTGAAATAAGTCTGCTTTTCAAACAGGAAATCAAGGTCTCCGCTCTGGTTTATATAGAGAAGGGTGGTAAAAAACGGCCACACTCCATGATCTGACCATACCCTGCTTATATTGTTCCTGTCCGCTATAAATTCGCCGGGGCCCTGGCCGATAATGGTGGCATTTGTTCCGTCAAACCTGACGCCGCCGAAATTGTTGAGAAGCTGTGATCTCACGGTATCAGGTTCCATCAGCAGCAGAGCAAGGCAGTCCTGCCACAGGTCTCTCCATCCTCTCCCGCCCTTGCCGTAATCATGGTGGGGCATAAAGGAGCAGCCGAATATCCTTCTCAGTATTGGCTGAAGCGATACCCATTTCATCCACAGGTCAAATTTTTCATCTCCGCTTTCAAAGCTGATTTTTTCAAGCCTGGCTTCCCAGAAATTCCTGTTTTCCGCCAGATTCTTCTCAAATGTCTCCGGGCTGAGATATTTTACTATACTGCTTTTGCCTTGAGATCTGTCCTCAGTCACCGACAATGCCAGAATATAGGTTTTCGAGCCGCCTGGAGCCAGTCTTTCGTCTGCAAATCTCAGAGCTCCCACTGCTTCATATCCATCCACCGTCTGTCCGGGCTTGCATACCTGCCTGGAATTACAGACCACGGCTTCAGGCCATTCCAGGCATCCGCCCTCTCCGGTGAATTCTTCTGCGGAGGGGAAAACTCCCACTGGCAGCCTGCCCTTTTCGTCCGCACCGTAAACATTATAGGATATCCTGTTTGTTTTATGCCCTCTCTCATCAAAGGTCATGGCTGGCTGGACTTCTATTCCCTCTTCAACCACAAAAATGCGGTTCAGAAGACTTGTCACATGGCGGTGGTCCCTCACATTGTCCGCCGATCGGCCATAAACAGGTATTGCGGCGGTAGGAACCATATCGATGGTTTCCTTTCCCGTATTGGTGATTTCCACTCTCATAAGCTCGGCTTTATGCGGGCCTGCGGGGACAAATACGGTGATCTCCGACCTGATCCCCAGCCTTTTGCTTTCGCGTATTACCTTCTGCCAGAGAAAACCCGCCTGAAGTGTGACCTTTTCTTCCTCATCCTGTTCAAACATTCCGGCAATCTGCCTGGAAGATACTCCAACCGCGGACCAGGCGCCCTTTCCTTCTATGTATATCCAGAAATTTCTGCCGGACTTTGTGTTGTGCAGGTCCTCGGAGGATACAGGCAAACTGAAGAATGTATTCTGACCCGTTTTGATATCCCCGTTGAGCGTCGGTGTGACGGAAGACATCATACCGTTTTCATTGGCCAGCGGAAAATAGAGATAGCTGTTTTTGTGGGGAGCATCTATTTCAAAGGTCCCCTCTCCGTCTATAAACTTCCAGTCTTTTGCCACGTTTTTCACCTCTGTTCATAAAATTCATAATCCCTTGCCCAGGTTTTTGATTGTCCCGGCTCCAATTCCAGCCTTATGAAGGTTTCAGGGCTTATAACATGCCTGAACCCCCAAAGGGCGAATCTATATACCTGAAAATCGCCGGCCGCCCTGACCCCCGCGCCTGCCCTGCTGTTATACAGCTCCCAGGAATACGTATCATTACTTCTGCAGTCAGGTATTATGCAATAAAAATCCCTTTGCATAACGGTATCCGGCCATGTAATTACTCCGTTGCTCTCCCTGAACTCCCCCACCACGGCTTCCATGGATATGGGTGCTGGGAACGGAAGCTTCAGGGAGTATTCTCCGTTCACCTTCAGGCCGTCTATACCCATAAAGTTGTGGCAGTATTCCGTGGTGCGGATAGCTCTGGTTCCCACATTTTTAAGGAAATATGAGATTATTAAATGGTTTTCCCTCAAGCTTATGTCTTTTCTGTATTCATAGGCATACCCGCCGCAATCCGGCGCGCATACCATAAACTCCGCACTGTCGCCGGTCCTGCCCACCCGGCTTAAAGCAGGTACTACGGAATATTGTCCGGAAAATTCATAAGGTCCGGCCCCGGTCTTTTGCAAAAGGCCCACTCCTATTTTGGTAAAATATCCTCCTATGGGAGCCTCCTCATAGCCCAGGGCTTCATCTATGCCGAATTCCCCGCATAGGCCGCAGCCGCCTGTGCCCTTTCCCGGTGTAAGCGATTCGGGCACACAGAAGCTGTGCCTGCCATCCAATGTGACCTGTTTTACAAACCCGTTCCAGTCAAAACGGGAACCTCTGTATTCTGTTCCCGGCTCCGATACAACCACCGAAAGCCTGTCATTTTTTATCAGAATATCCGTCATATCTAAAATATAAGCGTGGCAATGGAACGGGCGGGCAGCGAATAGCCCAGATACTCATTTCCGTTGCGGGCGTTGAATTTCTGTTCATTATCGGTTTCATTCATAACGATCAGAACTACGGAGCCGTCCGTATTCCGGAATGCCACGTGCTGGAGCTCCGTTCCTGCGTCAGCCGCAACATGGACCCTCACCGCATCCGGCTTTACAAATTTGCTGAACTGCCCTATATAGTAATATGAACTGTTGTAATGTATATCCTGTGTTTTCGTATCCGCGATGATGGGCGCGTCGCAGTAATTTCCAACATGGTTTGGCCCGCCCTGCTCATCCAGGATCAGGTTCCAGTCCAGCCAGCCCTCCTGCCAGTTGTTGAAGTCTCCGATTATGTTCCTTCCGTATCTTTCGCCGGTATCCCATGACCCCAGATGTACTCCGCCCTCCTGGCAGCCCTCCGAGAAAAGGATGTGCTTGTCTGGATACAGTTCATGCACCCTGGACAGATTTTCAAAGGCTTCGGAAACATACCAGTGGTTTGCTATACCATAGACATACTTGGCAGTTGCAGGATCCGACAGGGTTCCTGTGGCCCTTTCCACTATAATGTCCCTGTTGTGGTCCCATATATAGATTTTAATATCACCAAGGCCTTCCTTTTGGAGAATAGGCCCCAGGTAATCCCTTACAAAGCTCCCTTCCTCCTCGGCGGAGTAAATGCAGGAATCCCAGGTCTGAACCGCAGCCGGTTCATTCTGTACTGTTATGGCCCGGATATCAAGTCCTCTGGACCTCATTTCCTTAATATACCTGACGTAGTAGTTTGCCCAGGCTTCCCTGTATTCCGGAAGCAGCTGGCCTCCATGATTCATGTCCTTGTTTGTTTTCATCCATGCGGGAGGGCTCCAGGGCGACGCCAGCAGTGCAATATCGCCGTTTCTGGTCTTTGCGGCCGCTTTCAGCAGAGGGATGGTCCACTGTTCTTCATGGCTGACATCAAAGGTCTTCAGTTCCTTGTCATTTTCCTGCACATAGGTATAATTGCCAAGTGCGAAATCACAGCTGTGGATATGAACTCTGCCGATGGAATAGCCTATGCCTTCATGGGGATCAAAATACTTCTTCAGTATTTCCTCCCTTTTCGCAGGCTCCATCCTGTAAAAGGTGTACGCGGCAGCCTCGGTAAATGCCCCGCCAAAACCTATCACTTTCTGGTAGCTCCTGTCTTTATCTATTGACAGAACCGCTCCTTCCGATTTTTCCTTTTGCAGATTGAAATTTCCCTTGTCTGTCAGCCTGTCATTTGTGTGCTTTGCAGTTTGAATAATTTTAACAGTGTTCATATTAAGCCTCTCTTTTATATTTATAGTTTTAAATAGACGCGCCTGGTATGGTAGCGCTATCATAAAGTCCATTGCGGTTGAAACCTTCGCCTTCAGTCGAATGCCGCTTTAATGCAAGTATATTTGAAGGTTTCAACATTTGGGGTTCTTACAGGGCCCTACGGATTTCCTCCACTTCATTTCCGGCTCTATATATCTCTTTTCAAAAGGCAGCTCCGGCTTTTTCAACCGTGCCAGAAGCCTTGCGGCAAGCGCCCTGCCTGTTTCATAAACCGGCTGTCTTATGGTGGTGAGCGGGACCTTTGGTATCAGATCAAATATGATACCGTCAAAGCCGGCGATGGATATATCTTTGGGAATCTTCAGCCTCAGCCTTTCCGCCGCTCTGAACGCACCTATTGCCAGCAGGTCCACACAGCAGAATATTGCCGTAGGCTGTTCTTTTGTCATGAGATCGTAAGCATTTGTGTAGCCGTCCTGTTCGGAATTTTCGGCATATCGCACCAGATTTTCATCAAATGGGATATTGTGCTTTTCCAGGCTTTTTTTATATCCCGCCAGACGTTCATGGGCATAACGCAGAGCAGTTTTCACCATAATGAATCCTATTCTTTTGTGCCCGTTGGCTATTATGCGGTCTGTCATCATAAGAGCCCCCTGCTCATTGTCAACGTCCACACAGTCAATATTCAATGATGTTTTGCCAAAGAGGATAAACGGAATTTTGATCTTAGTGGCAATTACGTTTTCCTCACTCAGGTCCAGTCCCATAACAATAACTCCGTCACACCGGTGATTAAGCTCCAGATCTCTTTTTACCAGAAACGGGTAGTTTGCATTGCTGAGCTCCTCGCTCACACCTGCTATCAGGTGCATGTTAAATGGATCTGAAATGGCTATGTCCTGTGGAATGTAGAGGTATATGGTGCGTGTATTGTTCTGCGCCAATGCCTTTGCGGCATAATTTGGCAAAAAATCCAGTTCTCCCATGGCTTGTTCAACTTTAAGCCTTGTGGCTTCGGAAACAATCTCAGGCGAATTTATGACCCTTGAAACAGTTATAAGCGAGACCCCCGCCGACTTTGCCACATCTTTCATCGTAGCCATTTTAGATAATCCTCTTTGAAATAATTTTGTATAAAACTCACAATTAGATAACAAATGTTAGCGCTAACATTTGTTTATATTTCTTATTCTATATCCAATATATTCACAAGTCAATACCGAGGTAATAAATTTTAATATTTAAAATAAATTTGGATACAATAATTACTGGTCAAAAAGTCAATTGCTCCCAGCTCATACGCAAGAGCAACCGGCTTGTAAAAATACGAAAGGAGTTTTAAACCATGTCACAACTAAACCAGCAGGAACTACAAAGTTTGAGACATCTTATCGGAGCTCATGATACGGCATTTCAAAAAATGCAGACTTATGCCCAGCAATGCAGTGATCCGCAGGTAAAGTCATATTTTGAGAAATCCGCCCAGGATGCTCAGAAAACCAAACAACAGTTAATGACATTTTTAAGCTAAGGAGGGAAAGAGACATGCAGGAAAAAACAATGGTGAATGATGCGCTTTCAACGCTGAAAAGCAGTCTTACAACATATGCAACAGTCATATCCGAATGCGCCAATCCCACGTTGAGATCAGCTATCCAGCAGATCAGGAACAATTGCGAAACATCGCAGTATGAGCTTTTCAAGCTGGCCCAGACCAAAGGTTACTACCAGCCGGCCCAGGCTGCCCCAAATCAGGATGTCCAGCAGATCAAGTCACAGCTTGGCAGCTGATACGGCCAAAGGACAATAAAAAACAAGAGCTGTCTCTCCCGTGGAATCCCATGATTCCACACAAGAGGCAGCTTTTGTTTTGCACGACGTTACCATCTGCAGTTTATCTCCGGCTTCTGAATTCTCAGTTTTCACCGTAACATTAATAACTCACTTTTATTGTCTTAATTTCAAAAGGATTGAAAGAAAGGTTGATCTCCTTTTCTCCCGGAACGGATTCCAGCACCTCTTCCAGCATATTTGTGATCTCAACCCCCGCAGGCGCCGTTCCCAGGCTGACTTTTGCATTTACATATGTGCCCTCTGCTTCGTATAACCTGATTATATATGCCTTTTGATTTTCTTCACAGGGCTTTACGGTTTCAATGATAATATTGTCGCAATCAACTCTGGCAAAGAATCTGTATTCCGCCCTCCCCTCCATTACAACAGGCTTATAATTAAGACTGTAGGCAGGTAAAACCACGTTTTCCGAACTAAAAGCCCCTATGTGAGGCAGAAATGAGTATACGCATTCATGCACCCCCGCATCTCCTCTTGGGTCGGGCCTGCATCCTCCCTTATGCAAAGACAGGCGCATATCCGATCCCTCAACAGATATGCCGTACTTGCAGTCGTTAAGCAAAGCCACCCCATACCTGGTTTCAGAAAGATCGGTAAACTTATGGTTCAGCACCTCGAACATTGCCTGCTCAATACTATTATTCCGGGTGGTAGGCTTCTGGCAATGTCCGAATTGAATTTCATGCCTTGCGGTATTGCTCATAATGGTAGTATTAAAATCCACCTTTAGGAAGCGGTGCTTGTCCTTCCAGTCTATGACGGTCTCAAAATCAACTCTTGGAGTGGTGGAGTAAAATATCATATCCTGTTTAACTGTTGACTTCTCTGAAATATTATAAGTACTGCGGATCCGGAATTGAATCTTGCCGTCGGCCGCTACCCGGCGCTCCGCCAGTTTTGTACACGGGGCAAACTTCAGCTGGCAGTCGGCGTCAATATCCCAATTATCCCAGGAAGCCGGTACATCCTCAGCTAACAGGAAAGTGTTAAGGGGCAGACCTTTTCCGCAGAGTTCACGGTTTACACGCGTATCTATAAAGGAACTGATTGTTCCCGCTTCTGTAAAGGTGATTCTGGCAAACGGTGTAGTTAATACATTATCTTTATAAGCAAAGGCCGATTCTGCCTTATCTGCTGTCAAGCCGGCTTCCTCAAATTCCAGCACGCTTCCTCCCATTGACGGGAGTTTAAGCTTTGCTATGCATAGCTGTTCCTGTCCTGAAATATTACTGATACGCTGAGTAATTAAATTCTTATCAGCAGGTACTTTGTTTTGAAAGCCATCAACATAAATTATTTCATCCCTGTCAAAGCCCAATGTATTAATCACTGTTACCGCATTTTTATCCGGTATGGCGCAGGCCGTTTTTCCAATGAGCTTCTGTGCACTTTCAAGCAGCTCTCCCATCTGGCTGAAGCAGGTATCATGTGCACTGGCTATGCAGGTACCCGGCAGGATATCATGGAACTGGTTAACCAGAAGAGTCTCCATCAATGGCCTGATTTCAGTGTCTTCAGCGGCAATATTTTGCGAAACCGACTTTTGTACAGTCAAAAATTCCAGATCGTGCAGAGCTATTTCAGCAAGGCGGTTATTGCGCTTAATCGTATGCTGGTTTGTCAGGGTTCCACGGTGCAATTCCAGATAAAGCTCCCCCTTGTATGCAGGAGGGTTTACCGCTTCTTTTTCCAGTTTCTCCATGAACCGGCCCACATTTACATGTTCCGCTTTGGGACAGCCGTCAAGGTCCTTCACCCGTTTGGCCATTTCGATCATCTCAAACTGCGGCCCTCCGCCTCCGTCTCCGTAACCATAGGCAATAAGCCGGCTCTTTGCAACATTTTTATTTCGCAGGTAATTACTGCTTCCCCTGCCGTCCAGCTGTTCTATAAGCGAGTTTGGATCAGGCCAGCAGTGGGTAGTATTAAAGTGCGTAAAGACTTCCGTTCCGTCTATTCCCTTCCAATAAAAGGTTTCATACGGAAACCTGTTTGTATCATTCCAGCTCATCTTGGTCGTGAGAAAATAGTCCACTCTGCAGCCCTTCATAATTTGAGGAATTGCCGCACTGTAGCCGAAGGTGTCTGGCAGCCAGAAACAATTGGAGGTGTAATCAAAATATTTCTGTGTATATTTCTGCCCCCATAAGAACTGGCGTATCATGGATTCTCCCGACGTTATATTGCAGTCGCATTCCACCCAAACCGCGCCGTTTGGTTCATACCGGCCTTCAGCGACCTTCTCCCTGATTTGCTCAAATAGCTCGGGATAATGAAGCCGGATCATCTCTGTGTGATAGGCCGAGCTTTGAATAAAGCGGTATTCCGGATACTGATTCATCAGGCTTATTTCGTTGGAATAAGTCCTGGCACATTTTTTTATGGTCTCGGTTATGGGCCAGAGCCATGCGGTGTCCATATGGGAATGACCTACAATACCTGCCGTCGGCGCTGACTCAGGATTCCTTGCCTCCAGCAGCGGTTTCATTATCTCTCTTGCTTTTAAAAGTGCGGAACGCCAGGTTTCAGTGTCCACATCCTCAACGGCATAATATACGACCTTATGCACCTCCGTTAAGCAATTGATAATATCTGCCCGTCTGAAGCTCAGTGGATCCAGTTTTTTGACCAACTGGTTCAGCGTGCGCAGATCGGCGATAAAATCAACAATATCCTGATTCCTGGTGCAAAGGGAAACACGGTTATATTTGTAACGGAAATCACTTTCCGGAATTATTTCAAAAGGCTGTGTTCCAATAATATAGTGCCCGGCATAAAATTCAACGGCCACGTCAATACTTTCGCCAGGATGGGCTTCTTTCACCAACAGATCACAGTAGTGATTGCCATGTCCGGTTTGCACAAATTTTGTTGCAAAGGTGCCCGAAGGAATCCCGTTCACCCACAGCATGGCCTCATATCCGCCAACCTCAGGCTTAATATAAATACTTTTCCCTGCCAACTTTTCGGGAATATTCACCTTTGCCTTGAACCAGCAATAAACTCCCTCTCCGCCCCAGACATCTCCTTTTTTTATTTCGGTAAAAAGGCTGCCATCTTCGGGTATACTGTAATGCTGCTGCAGTGTCTCATATCTTTTCATCTCAACTTCAGCGATATCTGTAAAAACATAGGGCTCAAGTGTTTGTTCCAACCGGACAAGCTTTAATAACATACGATTGATTTGTGTTTCATTCATAAAATAATTTTTCCTTTCGTATATAAATGACTGCCTAATATCACTTCTATTTTACAAACAATTGGGATCCGGAAGGTGTACGGCCTGATTTTTAACGACTGTGCCGTCGTCGAGCCTCAGCCAGGATTCGAACTCCGGCCGGCCTTCCTTCAGCTTTATGATTCTTGCGCCGCGGGCAAAGTTTTCATGCCCATATGTATTGTAACCTGTGGCGCGCCCATAATGCAGCTTGATCCCGTACAATTCCCCATAATAATCATTTACATGATCATGACCCACAAATATTCCTTTGACATCACCCATTTCAAGCATTGCAGAAAACAATCCTGAATTCTGCTTCGGGCAGCAAACCGGTTCATTCTTTTCCCCGTAACAGGTTTTTTGATACCAGACATCATTATATTCAGGCAAGGGGATATGGAAAAAAGCGAGGGCCGGAATATCTCCGCAATGCTTTTTTATCGATCTGGAGGAATTAATATACCATCTGATCTGATCCCTTTTTATAAAGCCGTAGCCCTCAACCTTTTGATTATTGTTATAGGTTCCCGAGTCAAACATATATAATATCCGGTCAGTCTTTTTTCCGTCATGGCTGCTTATTTTCAGGATATAATTGCACAAGCCGCTGATATTGGGATCTCCTGCTTCTGTAAGGCATAAGTCACTTTCCTGCTGAACAGCCAGCAATGCGGCTTTGCTTTCCCCTTCTTCATCGTCATGATTGCCGAAGACCACCGCAAAGGGTATTTGTGCTTCATTTACAGGTGCAAGCGCTTTCCTCAGAGAATTCAGATTATCTTCTGAAACCGATGTGTCACCGGTAAACACCACAAGATCCGGCTTTTCCTTTTCAAGCACTTCCCTCATTAAAGCACTGGACTTCAAATCCTGCTCACTGCCATTGGTCCAGTGAACATCTGTAAACTGAACTATTATAAAGGATCCATCCTCACGGAATTTAAGTTTTCTGCTCATTGCAACAACCCCAATCTTATAAGCGAAATTGTATTATTGTATTCCCTATATTCTATATGCAGCCATATAATCGGCAATATTTGCCTGTGATGCCAAAACACCTTCAATCAGGCCTTCCTTGCAGGTCATTATTGTGGTAACTCCCGGTCCGTGCCCCATACGGATACTATCCCCATGAATTACAACCCCAATACTCACAGCTCCCTTGAGATATGCTCTTCCGTAGCTGTTGTCACAGTCCTTCAGCATTACGAGATCGCCGAGCCTCAATTTATCAAGACCGTTTTTCCGTATTTCCTCCATATCGGTAGTCGTTATATCATAATCGCCTCTATTGCTGCTTGAATCACCTATTCCCGATCCCATCAGATATGCGGGAACGATGCCAGCCACAGGCACCTTCAGCTTCCCCGATTCCTCAACAATGTTAAGCAGTGAAAAGAGTAGGGGGTCTATATTTAATACTTTAATCAACGGAAAGTTCTCCAATTGCAAACCCTGCCCATATGCCTTAACCAGAATTTTATCACCTATCAGCATTTTATCCAGGTTTTTATCAAAGTTTATTATGATATGCTCAACGCCGCCATGGGTACCGGTGACATATCCCGTTGTACCTTTTGCATCGCCGCTCACTACCACTGCTTCATTGCCTATGCACGCCAGCAGGTTTAAAGCGTCATTTGCAACCTGCTCCTCATTCTTCATGGTAACACCCGGCTCCGCATGATCTGCCGCCCAGCCAAAAGCCGGATCTCCCACTTTGACATTGTATGTTATACCGCCCATTGCAGGCAATGTACTTACGGTACCTTCCTTTGAAGTATAGTAAGGGCTGGCAGTTACAGGATGTTTTATTTCCCCCTGCACCGACAGCTTCACCAGTCTGTCAGTATTTGTTTTCATCATTTGTCACTTCCTTACCTGTAATTCTTACTGCTATTCCGGATTTAAGCACTAGTTTCTCATCAAATTTTATAATTACATGCTCACCTTCCACGGTTGATGTAAAATGTACGGCTTCACCATCGACCAACACTTGCTTTATCCCCGTTTCAATATTGAGAATAAGCTTATAAAAACCAATTTCACCATATATGCATTTAAGTTCAAAGGTTCCGCGCTGCTTTTGAAAATGACCAAAGCCCGAAGGAGAAA